>NZ_CAJMYY010000014.1:0-236207 GCF_905220185.1 Paraburkholderia sp. J11-2
CATAGCCCAGGGGGAGCGCAATGCAAGAATCTGTACCGAGGAGGGCAAATGAGCAAGATTGTTGCAGCCGCCGTGGCGGTTTTTGCAATGAGCGGTGCGTTCGCGCAGGACGCAGTTGTTGTTGGCCTCGGGGCGCAAGATAGTTCTTGCGGAGATTGGATCAAGGCGCGAAGGGAGCAGAACAAGCTTTACCAGTTGTCTGCAGTCCTCTGGGTCCAGGGCTTTCTTTCCGGCATGAATACGGCGAGGAAGGCGGATCAAATGATCAACTTGCCGGCATCCAGCGTTATCGAGGCGATGCTCGACAACGAGTGCGCCAATTCGCCTACAGGGCCGCTCTTTTCCCAATCATTGGTGATGTACGGGAAACTTCGGATCGAGCAAGGCAAGAAGCCCGACCTGCTGAGGTAGGGCGCGATTTCGGGCGCGGGAAGGGACGAGTGACCACACGGACCGCGAGCGCCACGTAGACCGGGCTTAGGTAAGCAAGCTCAGTACGTCGCCCATTACAAGTAGGTATAGACGACATAGCGATCAGCCTCCTCATCACTCTTGGCGTGCGAACCCTTCTGCGCCGCCTCGAAGACGCTATCTAAACGCTCGCCAACGAATCGAAGGTGGCTCCCTACGATGGCATCGAATCGGCCCGAGCCTGACTCGCTTTCGATGAACACGACAATGCGATTGATGTAGTTGTCCGCGCCGAGTTTGTTCGATATGACCTTTCCGTTGCCTACGTCCTTTTGAACGTCGGCCCGCATGCCCCATCGCCTTCGCGACCACGGTAATAGCCACCCCGGCTGGATGGGGCGGGTCACGCGGCCGTATCAGCAAGCTATGCCGCCAGCGAACACCCGGGCTGAACGACTGCTCTTCGCCGGGCACTATGACCGCAACGCGTCGCGTGCCGCCGATCGCAGCATTACGAAGCTCGGGCTGCGGATGCGGATTGCATCAGGCTGTATCCCGCCGAGGCTGTGTCAAAACTCGAAATTGTTCGGTTTTCGGGTGTCACTTTACCCCTCCCGAAGTGCCACGAAGCTGATACAGCGCGTTCTGGTGAGTCGACATCTCCGCTGAGCACAAGCGGCGCACGTTTTGACACAGCCTCGGCCATGAAGAGACGCTCGCTAGACGGTGACTTATAACTGAGAGAGAGCGGGTTTCGGTCATTCGCCGCATTTGATGTCGGCTAGCTGGCGCCCGCTTATCGAGTTCGGCGGTTCTGCTTCAGGTTGTTGGGACTCGCGTCCGGCGCGACGGTATCATTGCAGGCCGAGTGCGCCCAAGCACGGCGGCAAGAGTGTCAAAAATCACGGAGACAGTTGCGCCAATGCCAAACGGGATAGTATTCCTCGATTCGAGGCCCATCCCGGATACTAGTGCGTTGTTGTTCATATTGGCGGAGTTCAAAGGGCGAACAACGCAAGCACAGCCTTTACCGCAGTTGTCACAGGAACGGCCAATTCTGCGACGGTCTTCGCCGCGTCGATGAGCCCTTTGGATGACACATCGAGAGTCCAATGGTCGGGCGACGGCTTCTTCGCTTCTTCTACGAGCATCTTCAACTGAGAGGACGCCGCTGATTTTTGACCGTCATCATCTAGTCGTTCAACCAACTTCGTCACTTCCTTAACAAGATTCTCGAGCGCTGATCGAACGTCAGTATTCTCCGCCTCTCCCGCAGAGATGTAAGAAATGCGGACGTTTTCACCGACTGCAAATGGCCCAGTGAACGACGACCCGTCGCTGAAATTTAGCGTTACGTTATTAACCACGGTTTTCACCTTAGATTGTTTGGATATTTCGTTGAGTTGTGAGTTGGCACGGACGACATTTTCCGCTACCTCACGGGCGCGCCGTTCCTTTTCATAGGCTACGGATGTAAGATGTGCCTCGCGGGCTGACTTCATCGCGATTCCCATAGGGATCCCCGATATAAACAAAAGCACAATACAAACTATGAATCCTACAGGGACATCCGACGAACCCAATGAACCAGCGAAGGATATGAGTGCGGCGACAAAGAAGATTCCGAAGATGATTCCCCACAACATTCTTAAGCGCTGATAGGAGTCGTACCCGTCTGGATCGAACAACTTTCCCTCGGGGTGTACTGGTCTATCGTAGTCGCCGTGATAATCGCCGTGATAGTCGTCGTATGACATGCGCCTCTCCTGTCGATGCACGTAAGACGCTCATTCAACTTTCAATGCATTCTCAACTTCGACGTGGAGTCGAAATTGAGTAGTCAATCGTTGGAAAACACCGTATCAAATACAAGACGGTAGTAGTCCCCGGTGTTCGATGTCGCACTGAGCCACGGTCAACACGGGCTTTAGCGTCTGGTCCCAGCCAAAGTGGCTCTGATGCTCATGAATTGAGTGGCGTACCCAAGGTATTCCGCTCCCTACCCGCTCCTTGGAAGGCCGGCGAATTCAAACGCACAACGAGACCACGAGAGTCAGTCGCCAGTCTGTTCGTTTGAGCACATTTCGCTGTAACAGTCGAAAGGCCTGCGCACGGGGCTTCGCCGCGGGTCGTTCTGGGTCAACCACAGCCTGTCTTCCGTGAGCGCGATCAGTTGCTGATCCCGCAACGCTGATTGGAAAAAGCGCGTGGCGAAAGATGCCGGCATTGATCCAAAGAGCTTGCTGGACTGTTTCATTGACATTGACGGTCAGGCACTCATCGAACGTCTGCGCGGATTGGCGGAAGTTAGCATCGAAAGCGATGTGCCAATTCTCTTCCAATAAATTGGAGGGGCTGCCACGATAGGCGCCGCGCGCGCTCTCGAACGGCCGCTTTCGGCAACATCGAACGTCCCTTGTGGGTCGCACCGGAAATTAGTAGCCGGCGGCGGTGTTTGCTGCGGCCGTTCCTCGGATCCATCCGGTTGGTAGCGTGTCGATTGCCACGTGCGTGGTGACACAATTATCGCCGCAACGGTGTCACAATTATTACGGTCTACGGGTGGAGCCCGAATGGTCGACAGGAAAGAACGTCTGGCACAAGTGTGTCCTCGCCGACTGGGAGCCGTTCGCCGTTGCAGGCCTCTGGAAGCGCTACGAGACGCCACAGGGCCCCGTGACGGGCGTCACGATGTTGAGCCAGCGCCGCTGGCCACGCCGTCATGGGGCGCATGCACCGCCCGAATGACGAAAAGCGCTCCGTGGTGATCCTGCGCCCCGACGACTATGACGAATGGCTGCACTCCACGAACCTGGGGGCGGTCCGCTCGTTCCTGCAGCTGCTGCTGCCGGCGGCCGCGATGATTGCCGAGCCGCAGCAGGCGGGATCGACTGGTGGGCTCTTCTGACGTGCTCCCACACCCACGGAGAACACACACGATCGCGCCCGCGTCAGGCGCCGGCGCCTGCATCACGCGGTCGCTCGCTGATCTCCTTCATCCTGGCGAGCTCGTCGGGCGAGATGAGCTCGCTCGCCTCGTAGCGTTTGCACCAGATTTCGCGGCCTCCGTCGCAGACCGAGAGGAACAGCCGGCTTATCGCATCGGCGAACTTCGCGGGAATCGCGGGGAAGTGAGTCAGGATGCCCTGCGACAGCGCGAGTGCGGCCAGAGAAGAAGACGCCCTGGCAAGCCTGCGGAGCGTGGCATAGCGCTCAGATTCGGTACACAGAAGTTCATGCGCATCCTGCCGTGTTCGGCGCCAGACAGCCTTTGCACTCACCCCGACGACAATAAACGTCTCCTCGCCGCTGCGCAGGGCCTTTTCAAAGAGGCCGGCGTAGGCAATCACGTCGCCGTCGATAGCAACCTGGTCGGGGTCTGGGGGAATCGCGTCACGCCGAAGCTGGAGTTCCCCCCGGAGCCGGTCGATCTCGGCGCGCAGTTCGTCGCACAGCATCGTCAGGCGTTGACATTCGCGCTGGTCCTCTTCGCTCCGCTTGATGGCGCGTGCTGCCAGACCACCGGTCTCCTGGATGATGCCCACCAGGGCCCGGAACAGATCCTTTTTCTGTTTGGGAGAAAGCGGTGCAAACACCGGGTCGTCGAACATTCCCTTCAGCTCACCGGTGAGTTCGCCATGCGCGACTGCCTTTTCCGGCCCACCAGGCATTTCAACCATACGGGCGTAGCCATCGGCCAGTCTAACGAGACGTTCGAGATCGTTCTCCGGATCACTCACCGTGTCTCTCCGCGCGGACGACGGGCACGCACCATGCTGCCCGAAGGAACAGGACGTATAGCACGTGCGGCAGCCGCGCTCGGTGCGCCAGCGCACACGCAGGACGACACAATGATCGTCGCGGCCGCGCGCTCGCTGCAATCGAAACGTTACTTGCCACCGAGCGAACAGCCAGCCGAACAGCCAGCGCCGCCTATGCCCCGAGTGGTTTCGACTGCGAACGTTGCCGAGGAAACAAATGCGACGTTTGGAAATATGGACTAAGCGGCTTTCGCCGATTATGTTCCAAGGCGACTCCCCGACAGCGTCGCCCGTTTTGCACGAGCCGCTAGGACATGGCGAGCCGCCTTCGCCTTCCGAATCCGCGCCAGTTCATCACATCCGCGTGGACTGAGACTAGTCGACACACAAGGATGAATCGCCATGACACGCTTGATGGTCGCGCAGGGGGAAATTGGCGTAATCCACCCGGTGAAGTCTCCGGACATCACTGAACTGGTAGCCCACATATTTGCCGTGCTTCACAACCGCGAAGCCATTGCCGTTCGTTACATACCGCTCGCGACCGCCCTGGACCGGAATGGCATGGATAGGTGCCCGCCTCAATCGTGGCCGAACAGCGCCAACGCGGGGTCGGGCATACCGCGGCAGGGATGCTGATCGCGGAACTCGCGAACGGTGTCGAATGGCGGCTACGCATTTGCAAACGGCCGTTGCCGGCGAAACGCGCTAACGGCTGAAATGGGTCGACTACGGAAGTTCGGGATCCCGGCGCCTTACCAACGCGGTTTGTCGACCTCTGACTTTCGGCCATGAACGGTCATTAAAAGAGAAAATCTAAGCTTCCCATATAGGCTAAATCTCGGTCGGTCGTGGTGGCCTGGCCGGAGGGCCGCTCTCAGCGCGAAGACCAACTCGATGGCGGCGAGAGCTGACGTTCGTCGACGCCGGTTTGCGAATGTCACCACCGGAACTGCGGGTCCGGCAGCATTCTGAACCTAAGCGGCCCCGAAGAAGGTTGTTCTGCGACAGCAACGCCGGCACAAGTCCGCCGGTTTGTCCCAAGAGAAGCGCGCCGAAGAGCGGCGGCACGAATCTCGATGTAGCATGGTTTCGCGCGCCCCGCACCAGCTTCGCTGGTGTGAAGGCATACTTGGCTCAGTCGATCGTTCAATAACATTATTACCTCGCTTCGTTGTGGTCGCGATCTACCTCATGGGATGACGTTGGACGGTTTTGGCGGGTGAACAGGTGGCCGGAACGGAACCACCGTTCTTAGTCGAGTGCCGACACTAAAATCGCGTAGCCACACGCAGGACGACGCCGCGCGGCCATGCGGTATTTGTCGCGGAAACGGCGTACAGACCTTTTAGCGTGATGATCCACGGACGCGCGTGAGCGACGAAGCTATACGAGATCAGCGGTCCGATCGCAACGCCGTCCGAACGCGCACCGCCATCAGGCACGTTGATGCCGGCTATCTTGTCGTCCTCAATCTGCTTGAATGCTGTGCCGGTGAATCCGAATTGCCAATGGCCCATGCGCTGGGTAATGGCGAAATCCACGTTGAGGAGGCGGCCGGTCTGGTAATGCGTCGAATGATTTTGCGTGTAGTTGTTGAACCAGATGCGCATGCTGAACTCAGTCGCGTCTCCCAGGCGCTCCCCGAACAGGCTACGCACGTTATAGGTTAAGGCAATGTTCGGCGCGAAATCATAGAAGTTCGCGCTATTGTTGACGACGCGGTTCGGATCATACGTGCCCGTCGGAAACATGATCCCCAGTCCAGCCTGAACTGCGAGACCAAACGGAATGCGACTCACCTGGTTACGCGCGGAGTCAAATTCTTTTGAAGGGAAAAAGCGACTCCAGACGAACACGTCGGCATAACTGTCGTCGAGACCCGCTTTCGAGCAAAAGCGCGGCTGCTGTTCTAGCTGGAAGCAGCTATGCCCATAGGCAAGTGAGACGGAGGACGCGATGCTTCCGCCGAATAGATGCAGGTCATACACCCACAACACTGCGACACCGGCATCGAGGCTATGTCCGGACGCAGGGGTCGCACCCCGGCTCGTGGAGAACGAGAAGAAATTGATGGGAACGACGACCGCGGCGGCATAAACACCTGGTGGAGGAAGCAGCGCCTGTTGTATGTCCGTTCCACCAATTGGCCCGGCCGGGCGAATCGCCTCTGCAGCCGGACAGGTCACGCCGTAGGTCGAGATCCATGCAACGAAAACAAAGGTCGGCACGGCGCATAAAAATCGCATTGACAAAGGTGTGCTCCTCGTCGCGAAGCGTCGCGTTGAGCATTCAGTATTCAAACCAGTTTAGAAAAATGCAAGCAAGACGTTAGTTACGCATTTCAACCGTGCACCACGGTAGGTCGTATTGACAGCGTTTGCGCAATTTCACGCGACTACATCCGAGGCAATTCGAAAACATATGATTTTTCCTATCAGTTCCCGGTTTGATGTACTAACGTGATTGAAAGCATGCGGAGACCTTTCCGAAGGGCAGGCAGGACATGATGAATAGCAACCGCAAGAACGCGGCGCTCGGTGCGCATGTGCGCCGTCTTTGTTCAAGTGGCCTGAACCCCAAAGTTGTGATTCCGCCGGTCGTAGCCGCGCTGCGCGAACTTGTGCGCGCCGAATGGGGCTTCTTTTATTTCGCCGACGCCCAATTCGAACTCAGTGACGTCTACAGCGAGAATCCGGCGTTCTTCGACGTCCTGCCGCAATATTTAGCGGAGATCCATAATTCGCCGGCGCAGGACGTCCTCGGCGTGCGCTTCAGCGACGCAATGCGCCGAGGCCGTGGATACGGCAATACGGATTGGTATGGCCATGCTGTCTTCGAAGGCGCGGGCTACGAGTACATCATGCGCCCGCTCGGCATCCGCCACGCGTTGGAGCAAACCGCGTCGTATAACGGCAGGGGTTGGGGCGCCATTCAGTTACAGCGCCCGCCCGGAAGCCGTCCGTTCTCCGAGCATGACGAAGCAACGCTCGCGATCTTCCGCACCCATCTCGCGCACGCACTGACTGCGCCAGACATGCCGGTGACGGACTACGCTGCGAGCGGATCATCGGGTGTCCTTGTTACCGACGCGACAGGCAAGCTGCTGCTTGCGAGCCCCGAGGCGCTTCAGTGCGTCGCCCTCGCGAACGGCGGACCACCTGGCTTTTGTGGACGAGAACAAGTACCGCTCTGGCTGCGGGCACTGATCGCCAACTTCATCGCACTTTGGAATGGGCAGGACAGGCCACCTTGCCTGATGGTACGGCGCAATTCGACGGGCCTGTTCCGCATCCGCGCGTATTGCTTCGATGAGCATGCATCGAATGGCGATCTCCCTACGATCGCGGTTCATGTCGAGCATCATCCGCCGCTTGCGTTGCAGGTCGAAACGCTTGGTTTCCGGTTCGGGCTAAGCGAACGTCAGAGAGATCTTTGCGGCGACCTTCTCGAGGGCCTGACTTACGCGGAGGTCTCGCGACGCAGGGCGATCCGCGAAAGCACGGTTGTCACCCATGCTCGCGAGATGTTCCGCAAACTCGAGATCCACGACCGCGCGGCACTCCACACGCGCTTCCCGTCGCTTGGGGATTCAGTGTTGGCCGAATAGCTTGTGACAATCCGCTCGGGGATATTTTTCGTCGACTGGACCGGCAGAATCGTGAGGCTGGATGCCGGCAGCGCGCGTCTGCTCGCCCTCGCCGACCGCGGGACTGAGGATGGCGCGACGGCGACCTCGTTGCCTGATTGGCTCGCACCGATTCTGCACGAGCTCGATGGCACTTCTGCGAGACGCCCCATTCCCCCCCAACCGGTCGAGCGCATCACGCCCGCCGGACGCTTCGTGGTGCGCGCCTATCCGCTGAAAGGCCTGCGCCCGACCCGCGAAACCGCCCTTATCTCCGTCTGCATCGATCACTATGAGAACGGTGCCGATGCGATCGATGCGATCGCCTCAAAGTACGGGCTGAGCGCACGCCAGCGGCGCGTGTGTATCGAAATTCTGAACGGCGCATCGTATGCGGAAATCGGTCGCGTGCTGGGTATCAAGGAAAGCACCGTGATCGATCACGCGCGCCGGATCTACGAGAAACTCGGCATCCATTCGCGTAACGCGCTCAGAAGAAAACTCTCGTAGCGTCACCTTTTCGTTTCCGCATGGCCGTTCGCATGGATATCCCCTGCGCAAGGGGCCCGAGCTATCGCGCACGCAGATAAGCTTGGCTCACGACTCGCACAAGTCGAAGCCAGTGAAGAGGACTGGCAAGGCGAGAAATGAATGAGGCGGACATCGTGAACGCAAGCAAAACGATGCAGGCCGTCGCGTGCGCCTGTCTGACGTGCGCTTCGCTGACGGTATGTGCCATGCATGCGGCAGAGGATGACGACATGCTGAGCGGTTCGTACGGGCCATACGTATTGCGGCCGCTGCCGTTTCCCTCAGTCAGTTTTCATCCATCCGGGCCTGCCGACCGAGAGGCATCGCCCGGCATCGTAGATAGCGCGCTCGCGTTGTGCATGCCCGATCTGTATTGCTCCCTCGCGCCAGACCCCGCATCCCGCGACGATGCTGCGTTCCAGCTTGCCCGGATACGCTGGCGGCCCCATGCAGAGCGATTGCGCTGAGAACGTTGTATCGAACGCTTCATCGCCGGTGGGCTTTGGACCTCTTTACTGCACCGCAAGGCCAATCGAACAGGCGCCCGCTTGCGGGCATCGATGACTGCGTTGGGGCCGTGCATCAGACCGCCGGCTAAGGAGAAGATATGGCCGCTGGACTACGTCGGCAATTATCGCTGTTCGGGGGCACGGCTTTGGCTGTCGGAATGGTCGTCGGGTCTGGCATCTTCGGTCTACCGGGCCTTGCGCTTCGGCTTGTTTCGCCGCAGGCCGCAGCGTTCGGATGGCTGGCGTGCGCGATCGCCTGCCTTCCGCTGGTGTGGATATTCGCTATCCTCGGCACGCGTGACGCCTCTGCTGCCGGCGTTTCGCGTTACGCGGAGGCAGCACTCGGAAAACGTGCGGAGTTCGCCGTCGCGGCCCTCATGTGCGGCACCTTTCCGCTTACCGTTCCCGCCCAGTCGATTATCGGCGCAAGTTATGCGCTTGTGGCCTTCGGGCTTCGTCCGGGCGCGCTCGTTCCCGTGTCGGCATCGATTCTGTTCATTGCGTTGGCATTCAATCTGTCCGGGATTCGCACGACTGCATTCGTCAATTCACTTTCGTTGATATTCATCGTCGCTGCCGTACTCGTGCTGAGCGTGTTGAGGCGCGCCGATCTCGACGCCGGCATAGCGTTGTGGACGCGTCCGGACTGGGCGGGCATGACGCTGTCACAGGTATGGAAAGCAAGCGCTTTGCTTTTCTGGGCATTCATTGGCTGGGAGAACGTCTCGTTCGGTCTCGAAGAGTTCCGCGAACCGCAGCGAACGATCAAGCGCGTTTATCTGCTCAGCTATCTCGTGGTGGTGGTGCTGTATTTCCTGCTGGCAGGGACCATAAACGGCGCATCGGTTGAAGGTGCGTCCGTGAACACGACGGACGGCATCGCCATACTCATTCCGTCACGCTGGCAACCGGCTTTCGCACTCATGACGCTTGCGATCATTCAGGCGACAGCCAACGCATGGGTTTTCGCTGCCAGTCGTCTTTTCTACGCTGCCGGAAGGAGCGGTCTTCTGCCTGAAGTCTTCGCGCGCGTAGACCGTCAAGGCACTCCGCGCAACGCGATTCTGTTACTGGCCGCTTGCTTTTTGATTGTCCTGGCAGCGTCGACCGTTTTTCAGTTAGATGTACCGGATCTGCTGATCGTCGCCAACCAGAACTTCCTGGTGCTCTATCTGGTGTGTATCTTTGCTTTCTGGAAGACTGGACGCAGAGCACAGCGATGGCTTTTAGCTCCGCTCGCACTGCTGTCCAGCGGTTTCCTCCTTGCCGGCTTCAGCTATACGATTCTTTATCCGATTGCCCTGCTGATACTGGGGATGCTGTGTCAGTTCGTCACAGCGCCATCTCGACACCTTTCTTCGGAGGGGCCGTAGCGAGAGTGTCGGGAAAGTAGTTCACCTGGCCTAATTTTGTTACCCCGCAAACATGACGGACGATATAGCGAGCGCGAACATGTTCTGCGGTCATTGCATGGCAAGGCTATCTTGGCGGCCGTCCGCTCTGCGGTAGCACCGTCAGTTGGCTCAAGGGCCGCAATACGTTGGGTTATGCCTTTTGCGTGAAATGCGCGCTGCAGACGATCGTCGCATCCGACCGTAGGGCGCAGTGCGGCCAGATGCGGCCGTTCGCCCGCACGCTCAGATGGCCATTCAAACGGCAGCTCCGTATCAATCAACAGACGTTCGCGCTGGCACCGGGGCGGAAGACTAGTAGACCACGTGTCCTTGAGAAACAGAAGCGTTTCTCCCCCGGGGCTTAGAAGCGTTTCATGGAGGAGGTTGGCCTCCCCGCCAACCCTTCTCGCAGAAGACCGAAACGCTTTTAGGAGGTGTGGCCTGGCGCGTAACCTATCAGCCTCGATCTCACCCGCGCCTGCCACCGATTTTCAGGTGCCAGGCGCTCGTTGACAGCATCGTTTGGTTCGTGTCGTCTACTGGTTTACATCCCGCATCTGGCACGCAATGCTTGTGCCGTTCGAAGTCACCGAGCCAAACGACGACGGGCTCACTTCACCTTCCCCTTCTGCCAGCGCCACAACGAACTGCGCCCGCCTCCCCGCGCCGCCGATCCATCGGGGCTGAGACAAGTCTTCCCTAGAACGCCATCCCTCGGAATACGCCGAGGACATGCTGGACGCGTCCCGCAAAGTGATGGCCAATCCAACACAGGACAATGTCAATCAGCTCTTGTGGGCGGAACAGCTGTTTGCCGTCTACTGCCTGCAAGGACAGCGACAAGCTTCTTTACCGAACCCAGGAAACCCTCCATCAACTCTCACGAGTTATCCAGGCATTCGAAGATCCAACAATCACAGTTGCGAAGCTCTGCCAACGCGCGTAGTGCCGCGTAACCAGAGGGCTGCCAGAACGAACACGACGCGAGCCTACCTGCGGATGGGTGGCGGCGATCCGGCCGCTGCCCCCCACATCTATGACCGCGCGCAGGCTGTTCGGCGCGTCGCGCACCGCGCAAGGCAGAATGCCGACAATCCCCTGAACTTTGCACTAGCATTGAATGGCTCAGAAACGATCTGCTCGATTTGAGACAACGTTCGGTAACTCGTAAGAGGTCGGTGTGTTCTTTACAAGGAATGGCAATGGCTAAAAAATTGATATTTATTGGTGATGACCACACTAAAGACGGATGCATTTTATTTGGCGTGCAAACACTGGGGCAACTCAAGCCCAACAGCTACATCCTCTTGCTGGAAGAAGAGGTGTCCAATGAGCCAATCAGGAAGGACGAATTCGAGGATACTCGCGCTATTATTCTTAAAGATAAAATAAATAGCGCGGATGCGCTTGCGTTAGAGAATCTTATGGCCAACGCATATTCGGTTTATGGCTTTGACGGAAAAGGACCGGCGCTCAGTCTCCAAAGGCATGCTGCACAAAAGAAGAACATCACTGATTATGTGAATCATTTCAAAACTTACACTAACATTGAAAAGTTTATTGTTATCGTCGGTGATGGGCATCTGAATCAGAGATGGGTCAAATGGGAGCCTTTGCAAGAGGCAACCTATGGCGACGATATAGAAAACATGTACTCCGCCGCCTTGGTTCTGTATGCGACGTAGCTACAGAACAGCTCTTCCGGGGATTCCAGGCGAAGTAGCCGCTGGCATCCGGCTCGTTTGTAATCGTATTGCCGGTTTTTAGATGTCGCTGCTATTTGTGGGTATGGTGCCCACGACGAGATGACATCGATGAAAACATTCTGCCTGCTGTGTGCCGGTCTTCGGACCTCAGTTCCGGATGAGCTTCTCGCGCAGTTGCGCGCACTCCCAGTCTAAGTGACCAAAACGAACATTAGTGGATGCCTTCAGGTAAGCGGTGCAGAGTGCGTGAGTCCGCTGGACGACGGGCGAACAGTAATCGAGGAACCAGTCAGTTTGGAGATCGAACAATCGATGAAGATCCGCGTCGTCCGTCGGAAAGGGGCGCGCACTCTCTTGCTTGGCGATCACGCGTGAAGCATCTACAAGCTTGGCGCGCTCCAGCCAGTCGCATTCAGCGCTGTTCGAACTCGACCAGATCTGCGCCGATTCGATCAGGTGATCCGCGCGCATCCACACGCCTTCACGTGAGAATGCGAAGAGCTGGCCGACCACAAGGAAGCAGAGCAATTCTGTCCGCGCTTCGTCGTCAAGAGGTCTCAAGATGCGCCCAAGTAGTCTTTTGATGAGTTTTGTCGACAGGATAGTAAGCGATTCTGTTCATGTGGCCCGGCACACCAGGCATCTGTTTAACCGAAGCCAGACTCGGTATCAGTGTAGCTCGGCTGCGCCTCTCGACGACGGGAGTAGTTCGATGAGCGGCCACTCGTGGGCTGTAGTCGTAATGGCCGCTTGGGGTCGTTCACAGTCCGACGGCGGACGCACGGCCGGGTAGCTCACGCGCGACGGGACGACCGGCGGGCTTCGGCTATGAGCCGTCGTTCGTCTGCATCCGCACTCAGACATTCGGGCGGCTGCTTCGCTCAGTAAGCAACCGTCCCGCGGGCGCAATAGTTAGTTCGAGACAAGGCTGGGTGCGGCTGCCGCAACGTGTCCGATGATTGGTCGGGGTGGCAAGTTCGATCTTGCAATCCGCGAAGCTGCTGGAAACGTGAAGGAAACGATCGGCTCGCCTACCAGTAACGCGCGGTTGGAGGCCAAGACAGGCGAGTTGCGCGGCAAGGCGCGGTAGTGATGCGCGGATGCAACGGATCTCGCGCGCGATGGGCTGTCGGCGCACGGGCTTGCGGTGCTGCCGCGCGCAACTGCAATGGCTTGGTGCCTGGCGTGACGGTGCGGCGGCTTGCTCGGAGTGAACTGCGTGCGCCGCGTTGAACGCGTACGATGAGGGCGGCGCGAGTGCAATGAACGAGCGGAGCCTGATGTGAACACAACCGATGAGACAGGCAAGCGCGCGTTGCGCTTTGTTGCGGCGCATCCAGCGCGATTCATATTCCAGGTCTGCACCGCATTCCGTAAAAACCAGGGGCTGCTGCTCGCGGGCGCGATCGCCTATTACGCTTTGTTGTCAATCGTGCCGCTGCTCATTCTCGTTGTAATCGCGTTCGGTCACTTCATCGGCGAGCAGTTGCTGTTCGACACGCTCGGACGTCTGCTCGAATGGCTGATACCGGGGCAGTCAAAAACGCTCGTGCGCGAGCTTGCGACCTTTTTCGAGCATCGCTCCGTGGTCGGCTGGTACCTCGTCATCACGATGATCTTTTTCAGTTCGCTTGCGTTCACGGTTCTGGAGAATGCCCTGTCAATCATCTTCGTGCATCGCGTTGAGGTCCGGCGAAGGCACTTCCTGCTGTCGGCAATCCTGCCCTATCTCTTCAGTCTGTCACTAGGTATCGGTGTGCTGCTCGTGACGCTCGTCTCGAGCGGCCTGCGGGCTGTTGCGACCGGTAGCATCGATCTGTTCGGCCATGGGGTGTTACTGACTGGCGTGACCCGCGTCGTGCTATATCTGTGCGGCCTTGCGGGCGAGATATTCGTGCTAACGGCAATCTATTTTGTGATCCCGGCGGGACGCACGACACTACGGCATGCGGTCGTCGGCGCGGTCGCGGCCACCGTTCTGTGGGAAATCACAAGACGCGTGCTAGTTTGGTACTTCGCGAAGCTTTCGCAGGTGAACGTCGTCTATGGGTCGCTGACGACAGCGATCGTTGTGCTGTTCGGCCTCGAAGCGCTCGCGACGCTGATGTTGTTTGGCGCGCAACTGATCGCCGAATACGAGCGCCTCAATATGCGCGGCGACCCTGCAGCGGAGTCGATGGAAACGGGCTGACCAGCGGCGGCGCGTTGAGCATGCTCGTTGTGGCTTCAACCAATCGGCGCGGTGGCACCGGTTTTTGGGTGCCGATGAATTCCACGAGTATTCGCTGTTGTACCGGCCACACTGCAAAGTGCGGTGCAGCTATGTCAAACGACTCTTAGCAAAACGGCTTTTCCAGGACGGCGGATTGCTCTGAGGAGTGTGAAATAAAGACTGTTGCTCGATCGTCATCGCGGGCAGTTGTGCCCTCGGAAGCATGCATTGACGTACTACCAGTCTAAGAAGCTGCTCTGGGTCGGCCCTCGCCGCTCGTCACGCCTTCCGAGGTAACGTTAAGAGTCAGGACTTGCTATGGGTGGACGTCCTGCTATTGCTAACTGTGATGCTGCCGACCCTGCTGTGCATTTTCGCCTAAATGGCGATCTGGGCTGCGAGGTTCATGTTCCTGGGAAAGTTTTCCGATTTCGCCACTGCTCTGTACCATTCCGCGGTCAACTTCATCACGCTGGGCTACGGCGACATTGTCGTGTCAATGCAATGACTCATGCTTGGCCCAATCGAAGCTGCCAACGGCGTGTGCGGACCTCGGTGATGACGGCTGCGGTCATGGATGTGATCAAGTACCATCATGCCCGGCAGCAGGAGGAGTAGCTGCGAAAGCAAGTACACGGCGGGCGCCCGGACGCCAAGCTGGGCCGTACCCGATACTTCGCGCCTCAGGTGGACCAGTGGCCTAAATGTTGGCCAACGTCGTTCGAAAAAAATCCGCGAAGGACCGAAGTTTGCAAGGCAGGCCGCTACCTCCCTGCATGCTGTAGGACCAAGGTCCAATTGACACCGAATTCGCGCATGACATCATCCATTCATCGTCTTTTCGGCCTGCTAGCGGGCATTGTGTCGAGCGGGCGCCATTTCGGCATTGTGATTGACCGCGAACTAACACTCTCAGCCAATGCGTTCCAATCGCAGAACGAGGCTGAATGCGTCGACATGGATTGCACCATTGTTGCCGCATTGATTGGTCTTGTCTCTGCACCCTCTTCGGTCCGGGACTTGACGCTTTACAGGGCGCCGCGCAGCGACAGCTGATCGTGGTTTCAACCAGGCGCGAAGGAGAGTGACAATGGTCGAATCAAGAAACGGACTTTGGAAGCGGGCGGGCGCAATGCTGGCTACCGCCGGACTCATGGCGCTATCGAGCGCTGCTTTGGCCACCACCCAGTCGCAGCAGCGCCAACAAGGCAGGAACGTCAACCAGGCTGCCAAACAGCAAGCGCGAGCGGGCAAGGTCGACTGCCGGGCTGCAAACCAGAAGAGCAACTCCCAATGCCGGCAGGACAAACGCAACGCGAAGCAGGAAGGTCGCCAGCAGAAACGGGACATCAAGTATTAGCGCTGGTTGCGTGAGTATCCAGCAGCAGTGTGGTCGGGGCCTTGACGACGAGAAACGGCAACGCGACCGGAAACGTTCCCAGAACGACAAGCAGAAAGATGCCCAGCAGGCCGACAAAATCCCCCTGACGAAATTCGCCCGAGGTGACAGCGTCGAGGCGGCCGCGAGGCGCACGCGGATCCGCTCAAGGTCGGCATCTTCGACGAGCGATGCCAGTTTCTCGGTCAATGCATCGCGCAACGCCCGTACGGCGACCGCCTGGTCCTGCTCGCGCTTGACGGTCTGCGCGAGTTGCAGACGCTGCCCCCGATCAGCGAGCGTACGGACGAGATACATCTCGGCGCCGGCAAGGCCCCACGCAAGATTGCATCCGAGTGCGGCGAAGAACATCTTGTCCCCCTCGTCTTCGCCTGCGGTGACCGCCTTGACGGCGTCGACGAACGTCAGCGCCATGAACAGACCAAAACATATTTCGCAGACACGGTCGACCGTATTGAGAATTGGTTCGCGCCGTTCGGGTTCGACACGACCCGCCGGCATGATAGTGCTCATATGGCCTCGACTCGATGTAGACAACGAGACGTCGCGCTAGCTGCCAACGAGGGATGTTGGTGCGAGCTGTATATGAAAGAGTCGATAGTTCGGTACCCACGTTTTGATGGACTGGCAGCGCCGGGGGGCAGCGCAAGGGCCCCAATGCCGGCTGGATACTGCCGCACGTCGGCCGCATACGGGAGTGGATGTTCGCAAGCACTTCACGCGTCGCCATATGACCGTTGTGCGTCCTGCGAGTCGCACAGTGTGCTTTCTCCGATCCTGAATTTAGCCAGTAGGGAGAATCCCCGGCAGCCGGCCATTCGACATCGATATGCGAGCTTTCCTATGATTGGACGCGTTTGCGCGTTTCAAACTTGCGATCTCCGCGTCCCGAACGGGGCGCCTTTTTTCCTGCACGCTTCCCCTGAAGACGGAGTCAACCATGCTCCACAATATACTGGCCGCCGCTCCGGCCATGATCCTGTGCCTGCTGTTGCAAGGCGTGGTGGTAGCCATCTGCCTGCGCCGGTACGCGCGCTTCCGGCGCAACGTCAAAAATCAAGACCTGCTATGGGTGGACGTTCTGCTATTGATAAGCGTGATGCTGCTGACCTTGCTCTGCAATTTCGCCCAAATGGCAATCTGGGCTGCGCTGTTCATGTTCCTGGGTGAGTTTTCCGATTTCGCCACTGCTCTGTATCACTCCGCGGTCAATTTCATCACGCTGGGCTACGGCGACATCGTCATGTCCAAGCAATGGCGCATGCTGGGCCCAATCGAAGCTGCCAACGGCATCCTTATGTTCGGAGTCTCGACCTCGGTGATGACGGCTGCGGTCATGGATGTGATTAAGTACCATCATGCCCGGCTGCAACAGGAGTAGCCACGAAAGCAAGCCTCAAGGCAACCGATGACATCAACGTGGCGATTTGTCGTGTCGCCGCGCCCCGCAGCACCAGTCGTCAACAGGGCAATCCGACCATGGTCCTATTCAACCGTGTGTGCAGCACGGCTATGCTTGCGCCGACTTTTCGAGTTTGCGGTGCAAGTGCGCCACGCGCAATGCACGCTGCTGGCACATCGGACTCAACCACCATCAGCAGGCGATTCGCTCACGGATGTCAGCCTGCACGTCCCTTTCGTGCTGACTCGTCACGTTGAGCGTATGAAAATTCCCTGCCCCAGTGCAATAGCTGGGGCGATCCCGTCCGACCGCATAGGGCAGCAGGCGGCCAAATGGCACCGCTCACCTGCGCAGTCGCGCAATCATGCGCGTGAGGTCCGCTCGCCTGAGCGGGCCTTCCTGCGTGAATGCGTTGGTCAAGCTGTTGACCAGAGCCGTCAGTCGCGCAGTGGACCACCCTCACGACGGTGCCGCTTTGCACGGCGCACAAGCATGTTCATGCTTTCGACGAATGCGGAGAATGCCATTGCCGCGTAGATATAGCCCTTCGGGACGTGCGAGCCGAATCCTTCGGCAATTAACGTCATACCGATCACCAGAAGAAAACTCAGTGCGAGCATCACAATAGTTGGATTGCGGTCGATGAAACGCGACAACGGACCGGCTGAAAACAGCATCGCGGCAACAGCCACGATCACAGCAACATACATGATTGCCACGTGCTCGGTCATCCCGACTGCTGTCACGATGCTATCGATGGAAAACACCAGATCCAGCATCAGGATCTGCGCAATGGCTGCTCGCTCGGTGAGCGCGGAAAGCGCGGCGCCACTCGACTGATCATCCTCATCTCCAGAGACGTTATGGTGGATCTCGCTCGTCGCCTTCCAGACAAGAAAGAGGCCCCCGCTCAGCAGGACGAGATCGCGCCAGGAAAAAGCATGGCCAAACAGCGAGAGTGCAGGCTGCGTCAAACGCGTAATCCATGCCACCGTGCCAAGCAGCGCCAGGCGCATCACGAGGGCAAGGCCGATGCCAATCCGCTGGGCCCTCGGGCGCTGCGTCACCGGCAACTTGTTGGTGAGAATCGAGATGAATACGAGGTTGTCGATGCCGAGCACGACTTCCATGACCACGAGCGTCACAAGTGCAATCCAGGCAGCGGGGTCGGAAACGAGGGTGACGAGGGAGTCCATGGCTACGAGATTCTCCGAAGAACGAGTATCACGTCTTGTTGGGCCGTCTGTTGATTGCAAGGCTCCTTGCACTCGGGGAGCCGACTATTGAGCATCACTTGGGGGAAGCGGTTCGCCACAGCGCCTGCAATACGCTGCATCCACTTCATGCCCTTCACTATGGCATCGCAGGCAGACGCGGGGATGCCGCCGTGGTTGGCGCGTCGCCGTCGCCACTTCGGCGCCAACCATGGCCGCCGGGAAGGCTATTACGCCATACCCCAGCAGTATGGCCAGCGAAGTGATGAATTGCCCGAGCGGCGTCTTCGGATGAATGTCACCGTAGCCTGTGGTGGTCATCGTAACCACCGCCCAGTACATGCTGACCGGGATGCTGGTGAATCCGTTCGATGGTCCCTCGACAAGATACATGACAGTGCCAAGAACCACGATCAGAATCAGCACGACGCCAAGGAATACCATGATCCTGTGCCGGCTCCTGACGAGTCCGCGCCAGAGAACCTGGGACTCGTTGAAGTAGAGAGGCAGCTTCACGATCCGGAAAATGCGCAGCATGCGCAACAACCTGACGTCGACAAGGACATGGAAGCCTGGCAAGAGTAAGCCAAGATAGGTTGGCAGGATCGACACGAGGTCAATGATGCCGAAGAAGCTCAGCGCGTAACGCAACGGACGCTCCACGCAGAGGAGCCGGAAAATGTATTCGGCGGTGAACAGGAGTGTAAAGAACCACTCCAGAAAATCGAGGACCACGAGCTCACGGGCGCGAACAGCCTCAACACTGTCCAACATAACGACTGCGACGCTGAATATGATTGCCGACAGCATCGCGGCATTGAAGCGGCGTGCGGCATCCGTCTCGGCATCAACCAGGATGGCATACATGCGCCGCCGCCAACCATGATCGGGTCTGCCAAAATCACGTTTAAGTGGGCGAACGACGTTCATGGTCGAGATCAAACCGCTGCGAGTGTGTACGCGACAGGCAACGAAACCGTCGCCACCAGTGCACGTACGAAGTAGCCGATCGCGAGCACAGTCAGCCGGCAGCGGTAATTAGACTTCATGTAGCGAAAAGCATGAAATATTACCGCTTATGGTGATTGCGTCTCGCCGTGCAATGAGTAACCGTGACGTGACTGCCGTCACAAGGTTCTGAATTGCATCTGAAAGCACGTCTCTCGCGCAATACAACAGCGCACCGTCAGCGGCCCATACGCCGGTCGTAGCTTTGCGAAACACGCTGGAGCAATGTGGGGTCTCCCTCGTCGCCCGAGTGGAACTGCACGACTACGCTACCGTCTGCTTGCTGGCGCACGCTCGCAGTCACGGTGGTGCCATCACGTCCACCGACGATGATTCCGCTGGCTGAATCCTGGGTCGTGATGGTTAGTCCTTCGTCGCGCATTGCGCCGGACGCGGCGGCAAAGGACCGGTCGAAACTGGCCGGGATCATGACGACGGTTCCGGCTGGCGCCACGTAGTAAGGGCATCCCGTGAGAAGCACGAAAGAACCAAGGAGGCTGACATTCAGAAGGCGCTTAAGAGCCGTCTGGCCGCCTATCGCTGGACCTTTTCGCATGATGCCCGCGCCGACGGTGCGAGATTGCCGCTTGCCACATGTGAGACTCATTGCATTCTCCCCTCGACGAAAAATGCATCGAGTGGATCTACGTCAATGCTGCGGTTCGCCATCGCCGCGTCGCTTGTACGTCTCATCGGCGCTCTCCCCGAGGGGCGTGCCCCGCGAGCCAGGCTGGTCATCGGGGCTGTGTGATGCGAAGTTGGGGGCTGCGGCTCTACCCCGGCCGTCGGGACCCGGAACGCGAGTAACGCGACACGTCCGGAAAAGGCCGCAACCGGACTCGTGAGGCCGTTGGACCGTGGACGCATCGCAACCTCGATCGAAGTAGCGGACATCCAGATTAGAGCCACTCGATCGACGGTGATATCGGACCTTCGTCCGATAGCCAGGCGCCACGAAACTGACTCTGAGCCCCGACGCTTTGGGTAACGATCCGTTGCTCAAGCACGACGTATGGAGTGAACGGCCATGCAGGAAAAGAGCCGCCAATCTAGCGCCCAGGAGTGCAGCTACCGTACTGGGAGCTAGATTCCGCACAGCATTGGTTGCGCGCCAAGGAAGCCGCCATTCCCGAGTCGACTGTATGTATCACCGGATGGCTCGACGCGGCAATACGCGTGAAGGGTCCCGCCGCCGGATCGCCTCCATCGGGCTTGACGATACTGCGTACGGCACGCACGCGATGCGTCGCACAAAAACGCCATTGATATACCGCCGAACAGGGAAACTTCGCGCGTTGCAGTGACTGCCATGCTCGCCGCACGGAGGTTTGCCGCCATCAGGCGTACGTCTGCTCTTTTCCGGAAACGCGCGCATCATGAGCAATGTACGTGGCCGCGCGCAGACATCTGGACGGTCGAGAGTCGCCGCGGGGCATAGGAGGACACCATGTCTTTCGCACCTATGTTCAGGCCGCCTTCAGCGGTCGCGCGCGGATATTTTCGAGTCGATCGGAACCGGCCACGACAGGCACGGGTCAGCCTGAAGAACACCGGTCGGCGCTCATGGCGGCGGCTGCGCTATCGCCGCACCGGCAAAGTAGCGGGCCCGTCGTTCGGCTACGCCATGATGTGAACGCCGCCGTCTACGTAAAGCGTCTCACCGGACAGTCGTCGTGCATAGGGCGTCGCGAGAAACGCACAGGTATAGCCGACGTCCATGATATCCACCAGTTCGCCAAGCGGTGCACGTTCTGCCGCTTGCGTCAGCAGCAGATCGAAGTCCTTCAAACCGGATGCGGCTCGGGTTTTCAGCGGTCCCGGTGAGATGGCGTGCACACGAATCTGCTGCGGACCCAGCTCAAACGCAAGATAACGCGCGCATGCCTCCAGTGCCGCCTTGACCGGCCCCATTACGTTGTAGTTGGGCACCACCTTGTTCGCACCGTAGTAGCTCATCGCAAACATGGAGCCGCCGTTCTTCATGAGTGGCGCGGCGAGCCGGGCCATCCGCACGAATGAATGGCATGAAACGTCCATGGCTGCTGCAAATCCATCAGCGGAGCAGTTGAGCAGCCCGCCCTGCAAATCGCTCTTCGGCGCCCATGCAACGGAATGCACGAGTATGTCGAGTTGGCCCCATTCATTCGCGATGCGCGCGAATACCGCCTCCAGCTCATTTTGTTGTGAAACGTTCAGCGGCATGAAAACGGGCGCCTCGAGATGTTTTGCCAGTGGCTCGACGTAAGACCTCGCCTTCTCGTCGGCATAAGTGATCGCGAGATCCGCGCCCAGTTCATGGAACGCCTGGGCGCAGCCGTAAGCGATCGAATGCTCGTTGGCGATACCCGTGACCAGCGCCTTTTTTCCCTTCAGGACCGGATGTTCAGTGCTCAGGCTCATCTGTCTCCTCCCTTCGCAATCGGGCAGATTCACGCAATGCCCGCCACCTCCCGCGTGTGGCGGGCGATCATCAGTTCTTCATTGGTCGGGACAACCCATACGGCGACCTTGCTCGATGCGGTGCTGATGCAGGGGCCGCCGGCCGCGTTCGCGCCGCTGTCGATTTCCACTCCGCACCAGCGCGCCTGTTCGCAAGCCCGGTGCCGGATCTCAGGCGAGTGCTCGCCGATGCCCGCTGTAAAGACCAGTGCGTCGAGCCCCTGCAGCGCGGCGGCGAGCGACCCGAGCTCGCGTGCGATTCGATACGCGTACAGCTCGATGGCGAAGGCCGCACGCGCGTCGTCACTTGCAAGCAGCGCGCGCATGTCGCCCGATATGCCCGATACGCCCAGCAGCCCCGAGCGGCGGTAGAGCAAGTCCTCGACGCCCCGCGTATCCATTTTTAGCTCATCGAGCAGATAGAGGATCACGCCGGGATCGAGATTGCCGCTACGCGTGCCCATGGGCAATCCATCGACCGCGGTAAAGCCCATCGTGCTCGCGACACTCCGGCCTGCGTCCATCGCACACATGCTGGCGCCATTGCCGAGGTGCGCCACGACGGTACGGCCCTTCGCTGCATCGGGAGCAACGTCGGGCAGCGTTCGTGCGATGTACTCATAGGAAAGGCCGTGGAAGCCATATCGCCGCACACCTTTCTGCGTCAACGCGGCCGGCAGCGCAAACGTCGAAGCGAGTGCAGGCTGTGTAGCGTGAAATGCCGTGTCGAAACACGCGACCTGTGGCAAGTCCGGGTTGCGCTCGGCGATGACACGAATCGGTCTCAGGTTGTGCGGCTGATGCAGCGGAGCGAGCGGCGTGAGCTTGGCGAGTTCATCCAGCACATCTGGCGTGACGGCCACGGGTTTCGAGTACGCCTGCCCCCCATGAACCACACGATGCCCGACTGCAACGACCTGGTTGCCGTCACGATGGCTGCGCAGAAACTGGGCGATGTAGACGACCGCCTCTTCATGCTCGAGGCTCGCGCCCCAATCCTCCTCTCCGGTTTGATTGCCCTTCCCGTCGAATGCGGCGAAATGCGGCGCCGAAAGCAGGCCTTCCATCTGGCCGCGCATGATGAGCGCCAGGTCCTCCGACTGGGCATCGAATGCGCTGAACTTGATGCTCGAAGAACCGGCGTTGAGAACGAGTATGACGTCGGCCATGGCGTCACCCCTTTACCCACGCATGTTCCCTGCGCTTCGCGGCCACGAGCGACGCCACGGCACACGAGGCAAGCCGCGTGACAACGGAATCCGCGCGGCTCGTCAGGATGACCGGCACCCTCGCGCCAAGCACAATGCCGGCTGCGTCCGCTCCAGCGAGGAAGGACAGACTCTTGGCCAGCATGTTGCCCGCCTCGAGGTCGGGCACCAGGAGCACATTCGCGCGTCCCGCCACCGGTGAATCGATACCCTTGATCCGCGCGGCTTCGGGATCGATGGCATTGTCGAGCGCCAGTGGGCCGTCGACCAGCGCGCCGGTTATCTGGCGGCGGTCGACCATCTTGCACAAGGCAGCGGCTTCCACTGTGGATGGCACCTTGGGATTGACCGTCTCCATCGCCGAAAGGATTGCCACCCGCACTTCGGGCAGCCGCAGCGCGTGCCCCAGATCGATCGCGTTCTGCAGAATGTCACCCTTCTCGGCGAGCGTGGGCGCGATGTTGATCGCAGCGTCGGTGATGATCAGCGCGCTCTCGTGGCGCGGCACATCCATAACGAAGCAATGGCTCACGCGGCGTTCCGTTCTCAGGCCGCCATCGCGGCTCACCACTGCGCCCATGAGTTCGTCCGTGTGCAGGCTGCCTTTCATCAGCGCTTCGGCGCGCCCTTCGCGCACCAGTTCGACCGCCCTTGCCGCCGCGGCATGACTGTGTGGTGCGTCCTCGATCGCGCAGCCGGCAATGTCCAGGTGCTCGCGCGCGGCGATCTCTTCGATGCGTTCGCGCGGCCCCACGAGGATCGGGGCGATCAGGCCAAGTTCCTTCGCCTGCAGCGCGCCTTCGAGAGAACTTCGATCGCAGGGATGCACGACCGCGGTGGCCAGCGGCGGTAAGGACCGGCAAACGGCGATCAGCGCCTCATACTTCTCGTGTTCGCGATTCACGATGCCTCCTTGAGTCCGGGTGCCAGGCGGGAGGGCGGTGCTTCCGAAACCTGATGCACCGACGCCGCTGACCGTGGCGCGGTTGCACGCTCCAACGGCAGGCAAGCGCGGATCGAATCGAGCATGCTGAGCTGGGCTGGGGTCGGCTCCGTTGCCTGAACGCGCCTGTCAGCGAGAAGCTTTTCAGCCAGTTCCAGCAGCTTCTCCCGGTCTTTCCGGTCTCTTAGCAGATTCGGGAGCGTGGCCAGCGCCTGATCCGGCTCGTAATGCACGATGATTTCCTGCTCACCGCGCACACGCCTCCATTGGTCGCCTGGAAGCTGGGGCAGATAGGCGGCATAGTCCTTTGCGAGTTCATGCCGCAGGTTCAGCCGCGCCAACGGAAGCGGCTCGCCGTGACGAGCGAGCAGGCAAGCGGCGCGAGCAAGCGCCTCTGTGTAGCCGCCCTCGTTGATCGACGCCAACGCATCCCTCACGAAGGGCAGATCACGCCGATCTCCAGATGCCTCTGCGGTTTTCGCTTGCGCTTGCTCACTTTGATCGGCGGAGAACAGATTCCCGTAGAGAGAAAAGAATGCGCCTTCAGTCATGGCGTCGCGCATCGCGCGATAGAAGTCGAGCGATGCACTGATCATTGCCGAGCCATAGTGCTCGAACTCCCTCAACCGGGTGTCCTCGTGGGCTTGCGCATGCCGTCTCGCCCTGACCGCTTCCGCCGTTGGCCCAAGCCACGAGAGCCACGGGTTCATGTCCGAAAACATCCAGCGTTGCGCGCGCAGTGGATGGAACTGCCGCTGCAGGTTTGCTGTCGCGTCGTTCGACACGGCGCGTACCCAGGGTTGCAGGAATAGCTCATACGCGCGCTGATTCAACTCCGATACGCGCTTGACGGCCTCGAACGGCTGCTCGTCAATGCGCTCGAACCGGTTCAGCCGCGCGGCGATATCTTCGAGCCAATACTCCTGGAATGAGACGTCATACTCCGTCTTGCCGTCCTCGCCGGTGTGCTCGGCGATATGCATCCCGTAGAGACCGGGCGGGAACGCCTCGATCGCTTCGAGCACGGATGCGATCTCACGGTGTTCCTTCTTCGCGACCTTGCCCGAAACAAAAATGCCGAGATGGCCGATGCTCTGGTGCACGAGCCCGACAATCACCTGACCGCGCGCCTTGATCTCCTCCGTGCTTCCGTAGATGTCGGCGACCCAGTTGAATGCCTGCTGGGGCGGCGTGATGTTGTCGCCAAGCGACGCGAACAGGATGATCGGCGACTTGATCTGCCGTAGATCGAACGCCGCTCCATCAAGACCCCGAACCTCGCCCGACCACAGCTTGTTACCGACGAACAGGTTGCGCGTGATCCATTCGATCTCCTCACGGTTCATCAAGTAGTAGCCGCCCCACCAGCGCTCGAAATCAAGGAAGCGCGGTGGCTCCGTATCGATGTTGTCGAACAGGTGATAGTACTTGTCCCAGAGGCTGTTGGCGGGGTTGAGATTCTCGAAGTTCTGCACGAGATGTGCGCCGTCGAACTTGCCGTTGCCGAGATCCGCAGTCAGCGACGCGAGCCAGGTGCCGCCCAGCATCCCGCCGGAGTAGCGCATGGGATTGTCGCCCTCACCTTCGCTCCATGCGCCGCTCCAGTATGACATCGGAGCGCCATTGATGACGAGCGGCCCCGTATGGTCCGGGTCGGAGCTTGCCAGCATCATCGCGGCCCAGCCGCCCTGGCAATTTCCGATGATTGCCGGTTTCGGGCTGTCTGGATGCAGTTCGCATACCTTTCTGATGAACTGTTCTTCGGCCGCGCAAACGTCGAGCAACGTCTGGCCAGGCTCAGGGTCGCGAAAGAAGATGATGAAATACACAGGGTGGCCAGCTTTGAGCGCAACTCCCGCCTGCGAATCGTCCTTGAAGCCGCCTATGCCGGGACCGTGGCCCGCACGAGGGTCGATGATCACATAGGGACGCTTGCTAACGTCGATGACCACGCCATCGGGAGGTAGCAGACGCACGAGCGCATAGTTGACTGGCCGAGGCAGCCTCCGACCATCGACCACGAGTTCATGACCGAAATGCAAGACCGGTTGAAGACCCTCGCGCGCCTGATCGACGAAAGCATTTCCGCGCTGGCGCAGGGTGTCCCAGAAGAGGACGGAACGCTCGGCCACATCCACTGCGTAGCGGTAGCCGGCCCAGGGGTCCAACGCCGTTGTCCATGCCGGATTGCCAGGCGCCGGCGCACCGTTGCCTCCGACTCGCCGCGCCGCATCCGCTAAACGCCGATTGAATTGCGAGCGCGCGACTTCGGAACGCTTTGCGAAAAGCCGGGCAACCCTGCTACCGACTTCCTGGCAACGTGCGTACTTATGGGCTACGTCTGTCATGGCATCACCTAGTCATTAGCGAACGAATGGGAAAAGACACGCCCTCTACCTTGAAGGTACAGGCAGACACAGGCGTCTGCGACGTGCTTGGAATGAGATGATCGGGGCGAGTCTCTCCTCAAACAGGCAAGCTATCTAAAGCAAATCTTCGGGAAGACAAGTCGTGATACCAAGCGACGACCCGAAAACGAGCACAGCCACCTCTTGACGATACAATGAAAGGAATACTTATAAATATTTTCGACAATGATTTCGTTTCAGCCGATGCCCACATGCACATGGATACGATCTCTTAAAACACTGGCAGATGCACGTGACAGATTCGTTACGGGGTATCCGGACGTCAACTTCGTAGCAGGTAGCGGCCGTTCGAGCATCGGTTGAGGTCGATAAGTCCTGGGTCCGGGCGGTCACTTGCCGGGGATAAGCCGTCTAGCGCTAGCGTTCACGTTTTGAAACGGAAAGCATTGTCATTCACAGGAATTGAAAAAATGCGTGGGGGAACGACAACGACATATGGAGCAGTAAATTCTCTCGGTGTCCTCCCCTCTTGGTGTCCTCCCCACTATAGTTAAGTCGCGAGGTTAAAATCGTCGTTGCGGAAGAATGCTTCCCTGTGTAGAAGGCTACGAGAACCGTCAAAGGACGTTCGACATGAAAACGACCTGCATTGCTCTCGCTGCCGCTGCCACCGCGTGCGGCATGCTCGCCGCTTGCTCGGGGATGAGCCTTGATCCCAATGCCCTCGCGCAATCCGGCTCACAGGCATTTCAGGCCGCGTCGCTCACCGATGCGGATGTGCGCACGCTGTCCGACAAGTCGTGCGCACAGTTCGACTCGGAAAACCAGATCGCGGCCGCCGACAGCCCGTACACGCAGCGCCTGAACAAAATCGCCGCGCAACTTGGCAATAACATTAACGGCGTGCCCGTCAACTACAAGGTCTACATCACGAAGGACGTCAACGCGTGGGCGATGGCGAACGGCTGTGTACGCGTCTATAGCGGTCTGATGGACATGATGACGGACGACGAAGTGCGCGGCGTCGTCGGCCATGAGATGGGGCACGTCGCGCTCGGCCACACGAAGAAGGCGATGCAGGTCGCGTATTCGACGTCGGCGCTGCGCTCGGTGGCGACGTCGGCGGGCGGCATGACAGGCGCGATTTCTGCGTCGCAAATCGGCGACTTCTCCGAGAAACTGATCAACGCACAGTTCTCGCAATCGCAGGAAATGGCTGCGGACGACTATTCGTTCGATATCCAGAAGAAAAAGGGCTTGGATCCGTCCGGTCTCGTCACCGCGTTCAACAAACTCGCGAAATTTGACGGCGGCAAGTCGAGCATTCTGAGTTCGCACCCGGCGTCGGCGGCGCGCGCGCAACACATCCAGGAGCGGCTCGCGTCGAATAAGTAATGCGGCGGAAGGTGATCAGAATCTGGCGCTGTCGCGATATCCCGGCCGCGCCACTCGAAACCGGCCACGCCATGCGCATCGAAGACGTCGACCCAGTTCATTTCCGGCCGTTTGGAGCCGGGCCAGGCCTACTCGGCATCCGCGGCTTCGGTTGCGCCCTGGTCGTGGCCACTGCATGGCTTGGCGTTTCTTTTTGGTTGGCGCTGCCATGGGTGGCCGAACTTGCGGAAAAGATCGGCTCGGTATCCACGTGGCTGGTCGTCGGCGGCATTGCGCTGGCGCCAGGGTTCATGAACGCCTTTCAGACCGCGACCCTCCTGCAACGTCCGAGCGGTCGCTACCGCGAACCCACTGCCTACCCCGCCCTGACAGTCCTGATCGCGGCGTATAACGAGGCCGGCCAGATTGCCAATGCCTTGCACTCTCTTCTAAGCCAGAAGTACTCTGCACGATTGGACATCATTGTCATTGACGACGGTTCTCAGGATGGAACCGCAACGATCGTACGCGAGACTTTCCCGGAAGTACGTGTGATCGTTTCGGCATGTAACGCGGGCAAGGCAGCAGCTCTCAATCGTGGACTTGCAGTCGCGCACCATTCTCTGGTCGTTACCGTTGACGGCGACAGTTGGCTACACGCCGATGCGCTCCGCTATCTGGTGCTGGAGTACTTGAACGGACCGGCCAATACCGCAGCGGTCGCCGGGGCCGTATTCGTAGGCAATAGGGACAGGAGTTGGTCGTCTCGCGTCCAATACTGGGACTACTTGCACGGCATTGCGGCGACCAAACGAACGCAGGCCGCCTATGGCGGAACGCTGGTCGCCCAAGGTGCCATGTCACTGTACCGTACCGATCTGCTGCGAGAAATCGGAGGGTGGCCACAGAGCCTTGGCGAAGATATTGTCCTCACTTGGGCGTTGCTGTCCCGAGGATACGACGTCGGCTACGCCGAGCGGGCGCTCTGCTTCACCAACGTGCCGGAAACTTTCGGCGGCTTGCTACGGCAGCGGGCTCGCTGGGCGAGAGGCATGATCGAGGCTTTCCGTCATCACCCGGGCATTCTGCGCCAGCGCCGAATCACAACATTTCTTGTTGTCTGGAACCTGCTTTTCCCGTGGCAAGACCTGGTCTTTACCTTCGCGTTTATTCCGGGCCTGGTACTCGCACTGTTCGGCCATTACTGGTTGGTTGGTCCATTGACGCTGGCGCTGATCCCATCGGCCGGCTTTATCGGCTTCGTGATGTACCGGATGAGCGCAAAGGTCTTTCACCAGGCAGGCTGCAAGATAGCGTGGGATCCACTGGCGCTTGTCGTCTATACGCTGGCCTACGGACTCATCAATCATCCGGCCAGCTTGCGCGGCTACCTCGCCGAATTGTTCGGACAGGCGAAAACGTGGGGTACCAAATAATGGTCCTGCGTTTGCTGCCGGTGCTGCTCTTCGCGGTCGCAGCCAGCGCGGCCGCATACGATGAGGTGATTGACAAACGCCCGCCCGGACAGAGCCCAGACCTCTTCGAGTCGCCTGAGTATGCCCCCTTGGCCGGGATGACAACCGACTATTTCGGAACCCGCGATACGACGGGATTCGAACGGGATTCGCTCCGTCTTGGCGGAATGGTTCACTATGCATCCCGGTATGACTTTGTCAGCCTTGGCGTGTCTCGAGACGAATTCCGCCAGGGCGATTGGACTGGCATTGCTGACTCCGTTTTGATCGAAGGGCGGAAAGTCAATCAGCTTACGGCAGAAGGAATTACCGGCCGATTGGCGGTTACCACGACCGGGCATCCTCAATGGCACGGGGAGGTCACATGGAACGTACGCTTTGGAGAGCGTGGCGGTGTCGAGCTTATTGCGAATCGCGACGCTGTGGAGAGCGAAGCAGCGGTCCAGAATGGCATCCTCTCCAATTTCCTTGCGGCAAGCTTCGACTACGCGCCCACCGAGCACCTGACGATGATAGCCATGCCGACCTGGCGCCGATTTACCGATGGCAACCAGCAGCTTGGCGGGCGAACCTGGCTGATCCTTTCCCCGGTGCCGGAGAGCGGGATCGGCATCGAACTGAAGGGGCAGGGCTTTCATGGAAGCGGACAATCGCAGCAGCTGTATTTCAGTCCCGAAGAATACCGGAAGGCGGAGGCAGGACTGCGCTTGCGGCGTTCGTTTGGCGATTGGCGGTTTTATGCGTATGCCCGGTTGGGCCACGAATGGATCGATCACGACATTGACAAGCCGACGGCAGAATTCGGAATCACTGCCAGGCGCACCTTCAGCAATGGCATCACTGCAGCAGTGCAGTTCGCCTACAGCCGAAGCTCCTATTCGGATGCAGTCCAGAATCTCAACGAGAATTACGGGTGGCGCATGTTGAGAATCGTCGTCGTATTGCCACTCGATCGCCTTTTCGCGTCTTCTCAGTTACCCAATTGAATTCTCGCCGTCGCAGCACGCGCGCCAGGTCTCTTTTTTCCCCCGGCTGCCCCCCCCGGGCCCAACGTCGGTCACTGGACGGCCGGAGATGCCTGGAAGCTGACGTTGAGGCAGGACTGAAAGACTGCGATGGGTCGGCTCTCGCCGCCAGTCACACCTGCGACAAGACCAGTGCCGATACGCTTGCGTCGGCGCGTTTCGACACGTCGCATCCGGCAAATCACTGGCGCCAATGGCTGAGCAGCGGAGATCATGCGCACGCTGCCTGCTACCTTGCAAAGCCGCTGGGACAGCACTTTACGGCGCCCAGAGATTCCTTCACTGGAATACAGCGCTCCAAGGCCGCCGCACTCCTCCAGGCTCTGCGGCTTTAGCACTCAGACTCAAGTCTCGAATCTTGGGAGATAACCCTTCATCGGTCGGATCAGCCCCATCTTCGTACCGACTTGACTGCGATACCGATACTTTGACCACTCGAACACTAAAGTTTCAAGCCAGACTGCCGTAAGGCCGGTTTGGTTTCAGGCGCTAAAACGTGCGGAGTGATATGAACAAGAGTATGAGAATTCTGGTGGTGGATGACTTTCCGACGATGCGCCGAATTGTCCGCACCATGTTGAGGGATCTGGGTTATACGAACGTCCATGAGGCGGAGGACGGCGTGATGGGGCTTGCGCATCTGCGTGCGAGCCCCTTCGATTTCGTGATTACCGACTGGAACATGCCTAACCTCAACGGGCTTGAGATGCTGAAGGAGATTCGCGCAGATGCAAGTCTTGCACATCTTCCGGTGCTGATGGTCACCGCCGAGTCGAAGAAGGAAAACATCATCGCAGCGGCTCAGGCCGGTGCGAACGGCTACATAGTCAAGCCGTTTCCCGCGTCCCTCCTGGACGAGAAGCTGAGCCGAATTGTCGAGAAAATGGGCAAGACTGGAAAGTGAAATGAATGAGCGTTAAGGCCTGCCATTGGCCGCAGGAATGTGCATGCCACCGCACATGTCGGCAGGCGTCGAATAAACCTTAACGGAACGTGCCGGCTGCATCGGACAGGACGCGGCCACTTACGGTCGTTCAGTCAGACTGCGTGCGCTTTGCTGGAGCGTCGCTAGTAGACCGGTAAAGCGACAACCAAAGTGCTGCGATTGACAAAGCGCGACAGACTACACGCAACCTGAGGACATGCTCATTGCAGCCGTAACGTTCAAGTTGCATGCCGGTGATACGCAATACGTGCGCACTTCTATCAGCATGGGCCTTCTGGTTGGACATATCACGCCAACCCTGGAGGACCCGGAAACCGGGCCTCACGCAGTCGGGCAGCTTAAATAAACCGATGCTCCGACGACTACAGCCGCGCAATTAAGCTCTTGAATTGAACAAAACGAATGACAACGTGGGTGGCACGCCACGCACCGGAATACGAGCTTCCGGCATGCGGCCTGTGGGTATTCGGCCAACCACTGAAGAAGACTGGGAGATCTTGAAAGGGATCTTCCTTGCTGCGCTGTCTGACAGTCCAACGGCGTTCGGTTTGCGTTACGCCACAGCGGCCGCGTATAGCGAGCAGCAATGGCGCGACTGCGCGTCAGCTCAAACGCAACCACTATACCTGGTAGCCTTGGAGCAAGGACATGCAGTCGGACTGATCGGAGACGGGATAACCCGTTCGCACGAATACCACTTGATTGCCATGTGGGTTCATCCGAAGCGGCGAGGCATGGGAATTGGGGGCCGTCTCGTCAATGCAATCCAGGCGCGCGCGATTGAACGCGGATATAGAAGAGTCGTATTGAGAGTCTCGCCAGAAAACGGCCGCGCTGCGGACCTCTATAGAAGGCATGGTTTTATATTCTTGCCGGAATGGGAAACACTCGCCGGTCAACCCGCGATCAACCTGCAAAAAATGGAATGGAGTAGCAGTCGCTGACTGCCATTACGATTCCGCTGGGAGCTTGATCGACCGTGTTCGGGTTGCTCAAGAGTCCGCTCAGGGTCGACTCACGCTTTTTGCATGAAGGCATCGGTCGTGATGCCACTATTCGATGGCTGCGCCGGCGTCGCTCAACGTTCGCGCGGTAGTCACGTGGCGAACCTCGTCTGCAACCTCATCCCACCAAGCCGCTCCTTCGCCGTCCACCGCGCTCGGGTCGATCGCCTTGCGATAGATCGCCTTCGCATTGTTAATGCGTTGGCAAATCGTCACCCTCTCGTCCCGAAGCGCGGGTCGACGAACATGCTGCGCAGTGCTGTGCTCTTTCCAGCATTGGAATCGCCTACTACGATCAGCATTCGCTCTAACTGTGGCAATTGACAGAGTGGTTTGTTCACCTGTTGTTTTCTGTTATCAGTGGTCGGTCGACGGTAATCGGGTCGCATTGGCGGTTCTCACTCGCCATTCACTATCGCCGCATCTGAACTGCTGCATCCAGACCTGCTTGAGCTCGTCCCCATCAACCACATCGGCGGCTACGATGACCCGCTTTTCGTAATGACCCAAGCAGCTGACAGTGATCGCACGCGAGGCAATGGCGTCACCCTCGAAGCGAAGCGCAGCAATCTCGACGAGCGGCTCTTCCTTCTCATTTCCCGCGTAGCCCTTCGATGCCCCGCGCACCGTAAGATCGTCAAACCATCGAACAGTCCAACTGCCGTCAGTTGCCCTTCGTTCGAGGACCACGTCACGAGACCACCAAGCTGCCTCGTGCGAGAGCTTCTGCTCCGGCTCTACCGGTTGCTCAGCCACCGCGGGACCTGCAGTCAAGACTGAGGCGAGCATAACCGCTCCAACAACCGATGCCTTCATCTTTCTTCTCGTTGTCCGTTGCAAGTGCGTTGATTACCCGTGAATCATTTTGCGAGGTCCGTGTTGTTGCGGCTGAATGGCGGCGAAGACGTGCGCCTCCTTCTGTAGCGCCGTCAGAATCTCAACGGTCTGGGCATACAGGTCGAGGCCAGCAACATGCACGAAAGTCTCATGCGAGCGCCCGATCGACGCAATCTGCTCTGAGCACACAAATACAGTTTCGCGGGCATCCCCCGCAATGACCGTGTCCTGAAGGATCTGCAACTGGTGAATGATCCGACCGAGGAATATGACTCCCTCGCTCTTTTGGGGAAGCGTCACTGATAAGCGTTCCAGGTCGTCAATCGTTTGACGCAGCAGCGATAAAGTCGCCCGATCCATTCTCGTCTTCTCCTTGTTTTTTTCCTCTTTCCGCGGTTGGTCGCTACAAAAAGTACCACTGGCAAATCTCCGAGATCCGTTGCCTTCTCTCGCCCAACCCTTCTTTATCGGCATCTGCGCACGAGTCTGTAGATCCAAACGACGAACCTTGTCAAAATCATGCAAAACGCATTCACGAGGATAGGTTCAGCGCGGCGACGACTCGCCACATTGTCCCGTGCGAAAACGCCCGTTACACCTCCTGGGCCGCCGGCACATGTTGACCGTACGCCGCCGAGGCCAGGCTATTCCACCTGTCCGAACCCCCATACTCGGGCGGGTCGCCTTCGGCCGCCCCATCAGGCAGTCGTCGGCGAAGACCCGCCGTTCGCCTGCATCCTCGGTCGGACGTTCAGGCCCAGCGTCAGGCGCAAGCGCGAAGAAATCTTTGTGAACTTTCCACCTTCAAGTCGCCGGGCCGCCCTGGATTCACCGACTTTCTCGGCACATCAATAGGCACTAAAAGACAGCGATCAGCGATGTTGCAATAAATTTTCTACCATAGGCGCATTAGCTATGGAAACGTTGCTACTCGCGCGCACCCGGCAATTGAGACCGGCGGAAGCGATGCTGGCATACGACGATCGCCTGTTGGATACCGGCGCTGTAACACGTGGCCCGCCCGCCATGGACGGCAAGGGAGTCGAGATGTCTCACGAACTCTACATCCAGGCACTTAGCGCGATGTTCCTGTTCTGGAATGGGGCGCGCATCCTCACGTACCTTCCGACGATCGGCAAACTCCTCGCGAGGGAAGCAGACATGCGCAGCCACAGTCTGTTGAGCTGGGGCTGCTGGGCTTTCAGCAATGGCACATTCGCACTCATGCTCCTCGAAATGAGCCGGGGAATCCCGAATGGGATGTTTTGGATGAATCTGGCCAATACGCTGATGTGCGTCATTGTTTCGCTCATCATCCTGTTCAGGCGGTTTCCGCGCCTGCACACAGGTGCAAGTAAGGTCTATCGAAACATCAGACAAAATGAGTGGAAACCCGAAGCCGTGTCTGGACAGTTGGGGCTGCTGCATCTAGGCGGACGCAGCCTGGCTGGGGGCGCCAATCTTGCGGTTGATCCTGTCCCCACTACACCGCCTATGCGACTCGGACGCCTTGCACTTTGGGTTGCGCCGGCGAGCGTAGTGGCGTTCGGGGCCGCGGGTGCCGTCACGTATGATCTCTGGTCCGACCATGATCAGAACGCTGGCGTCGAATCAAACGCAAGCGCACGACAGGCGTTCGGGATAATCAGACCGGCATCGCCGATCCCACAAGGGTCTTCGTCCGCTCAGGTCTCGCCAGCAACAGCAGTTCCTGCTCGCGCAACCGCAATCGCTCGTGCGGAACTCGCCCCACCTACGCCTTCCACTTCGCCTGGCCGCAGCGCGGCACCTTCCCGCGACGGTGCTGCACCGCGGATGGCCACAGGGCGAGTGGGTAAGGCCGGCAACGTCGCGGCCCAAAATCGCGGGCATTGGGCGTCGCGCTTTATGACAAGCTTGCGGCAAGCGCTCGGCATCCCCCGATCAACATCGCCAAAGCGACAGACACTTGCGTCCGGCCATGGCGCACCACCAAGGTCGGCCTCTGCTCGTGGAACTGCGGTTGGCCGTGCTGAGATCGTCAGGCGTGTCCCTTCCCCTCCGTTCAATCACGGCGCTGCACAACGCCGGGATTTCCCGGCACCGCGCGTCGCCACAGGTTGGCCCGGTACCGCGGACGATTTCGCCACGCAAAATCGCCGCCGTTCGGTGCAACAGGTTCCCGTCGATGAAGCGCGGCCAGGCGACGTCGTCGAAGCGGCCCCGGTCGTGTACGCTGCGCCTCCCGGTGTGTACGTGGGGCCTCCGGTTGTGTACGCGCAAGCGCCCGTCGCATACGGCCGCGGCTATGGGGGTGAGTACTGGGACCATCGGCAATGGCACGACAACGGCCGGCACAAGGGCTGGAAACATCGCCAGCATGATGATGCCGAAGACGATTAGTGCCTGTCACACGGCAAACCGCCTGCGTATTCACCAGCGGCCATCTGCCCTCCGCAATTTTTTTTGATGCGCCTTGTCCGTCAGCAAGGCGTGTGAGCGTCATTATGATGGCGGCACGATGTAATTCATCCGCCTCAACCCCATGACGGAGGCTCAAATGGAATACCTCTTGATGATCTATTCGCAAGAAAACGGCTGGAGCCAGATGACCGACAGTGAGCGGCAGCAAGGCGTCGCCGCTTATCACGCGTACACCGAATCGCTCCAGAAAGCGGGGGCGCTGGTGGGCGCCAACCGGCTGCAGCACACGAATACGGCCACGACAGTGCGGTTGGTCGACGGCAAGCCGCAAGTGCTCGACGGACCGTATTCCGATTCGAAGGAGCAACTCGCGGGCTACTACCTGATCGACGTGCCCAACCTGGACGCGGCGATGGCGTGGGCGTCGCGGTGTCCCGGCGCGGCTCACGGCATCATGGAAGTGCGCCCGGTCTGGACCGCTCCGTACGATGCGCCATCTGCTGCATGAGCCAGTCCGGCGGCGGCCGTCACGCTGACGCTGCCGCACATTCCATTGCCGAGGCAGTCGCGCGCCGCAGTTATGGCAAGCTCGTCGCGCTGTTGGCGATGCGTACGCGCGACGTCGCCGCGGCCGAGGACGCACTCGCCGACGCGTTTGCGGCGGCACTCGCGGACTGGCCGGAGCACGGCTGCCCCGCAAGCCCCGAAGCCTGGCTGATGACCGTTGCGCGCCGCCGGGCGATAGATGGCGCACGCCATCGCCATGTCGGCGACACAGTGGTGAACCAGCTCGCGATCCTCGCAGATGAGATCGACGAGTGTGAACCCGGCGCGTTGCCCGACCGGCGGCTCGCGCTGCTCTTCGCATGCACACACCCCGCACTCGAGGCCGCGATTCGCACGCCGCTGATGCTGCAGGTCGTGCTGGGCCTGGAAGCGAAGACGATTGCATCCGCGTTTCTGATGTCTCCCGCCGCCATGAGCAAGCGCCTCGTGCGCGCGAAGACCAAGATCCGCGAAGCGGGCATTCCGTTCAGCGTGCCCGAGCGTGAGGAACTGCCCGGCCGGCTCGACTCGGTGCTTGAAGCTGTCTATGCCGCGTATGCGGAAGGTTGGACGGACCCGGTCGGCGGCGATACCGAACGGCGCGATCTAGCCGACGAGGCGCTGTATCTTGCGCAATTGCTCGTCGAACTGCTGCCCGAGGAAGCCGAGACGCTGGGTCTGCTTGCGCTGATGCTGTTTGCGCAGGCGCGGCGCGATGCCCGACGCGATGCGGCCGGCGATTACGTGCCGCTGTCGGCTCAGGACCCGGCGACATGGAACGCACCGATGATCGACGCAGCCAACGCACTGCTGCGGCGCGCGAACGCGTTTAATTCAATCGGTCGCTTTCAACTCGAGGCCGCACTGCAGTCGGCACATGTGCATCGCTGCCGATCGCATTGCCCGAACTGGGACGAGATCGTGCAACTCTACGACGGGCTGCTCGCCATAGCAGCTTCGCCCGTGATCGCGGTGAACCGCGCACTCGCACTGGCGGAGCGCGACGGCGCACAGGCGGCGCTCGACGCGCTCGCGCCGTATGCGAACGATCCGCGGCTGACTGACTACCAGCCATACTGGGCGGCACGCGCCAATCTGCTCGCGCGCGCCGGCGCTACGACCGATGCGCTTGACGCGTACGATCTTGCAATCGGCCTCGAGCGCGATCCGGCGGTGCGCCGGTTCCTGCAGCGCAAGAAACTGGAGCTTGCATCTGCGAGCAGCTAGTAACGTGTGGCTATGCGAACGCCCGCAATGGAACGCTTGACACTACAGATCATGTTTGGAGTTTGAGCGGCCGCGCCGACTGTTTTCCCCGGCTTGCCCGCGCGTCTCCCGCGGACCGGCCAGGCGGTCTATCATAATGGTGCTGCATTCATCAGCGCAGGAGCCCATCATGATCTCCCATCCGTTGGCCGCGCCGACCGGCACCGCTCCCGACACCGCGCGCCCTTCCGCCGGCACGACTCGCCAGCCCGATCGCCCATCCGGTCCGACGGGCCTGCAAACTCCGGCTCCCGACGACCTGCCAGACGCCAACGCGGCCGAGCCCGAGGCTCACGAGCATCTCCCGTCCAGAAGCGACGACAACTGATTCGGCACCGCCGTGCCGAGGCGCCGTGGCGCGAGGCTCCGTCGCTTGGCGTGGGCCTGTAATATCCACCTGCAACACCCGCCCGCCACGTCCTCCCGCGAGGACCGGCGGGTTTCTGTTGGTGCTCCCCAACCGGACAATTTGCCCGGGTCAATCAGTGACAGCTTCAGGCGTGGGGCCGCAATCGGCGGGGAATTGCGCCCTCGGTCTTCGTGTATAAATGAGGCTACCCAAGACAAACGGAGCCCGCCGTGGCCGAAACCCCACCGTCCACCTCAAAGCCAGTTACCGAAGGTGCGCGCACTTCGGTCTCGCGTCCTGTCAGGCTTTGGGCCCTCTGCGGCGGCATCGGCCTTTTGCTCGTGAGCCTGCTGGTGATCTTCGCCCCTGATCGGGAAAAACTGGATGAACGGGCGCTGAGCGGCCTGGGATTTTTCACGGGCGCATGCGATGACCGTGGCGATTCAACTGCCACACCCGAGTCGGGATGCCTGGCATTGCGGGCAAAACCGACAGTGACAACGTCTCAGCTCGCCGCCGCGGTCCCCCACCTGGCCAAGCTTCACCTGAAACTCGAATTGAGTCTGGCGGGCAGCTCCGTTGATAACATCGACTCGCTGAAAGAGCTGGATGATGTGGTATCGCTCGACCTCACGGGCACGCCGGTCTGGAACATCGACGTGCTGAAGGGAATGCGTTCCCTGAAAAGACTCGTGATACACCGCACCCAGGTCCAGAACATCGATGCGCTTCGAGAATCGACCAGTCTCCAATTGCTCAATCTCTGGGACACCCGCGTTTCGAATCTCGAAGCACTGAGGGACTTGACTGAGTTGCGCCAACTCGACCTTCGGGATACGCAGGTTCGGGACCTCGAAGCGCTGGCGAAGCTACCTCGTCTGGAAGCACTCAAACTGGGTGGCGCGAGAAATGTCAGGGACATCGAGCCACTCGGTCAATTGACCACGTTGATAACGCTCGATCTCAACGAGACGCAAGTCGAGCACCTCGATCCCTTGAAGAATCTTCACGATCTTCAGGCGCTCTATCTCGCGAACACGTCTGTTCGTGACATCGATGTGCTGATGGGCATGCCACACCTGAAGACGCTCGTGCTCGACGGCTCCAAAGTCGAGAATATCGAGGCGGTGCGGGGATTGCGCGAGATGGAAACACTCGTTCTTGCCCGCACGCCAGTCACGAATATCGACGCCCTGAAAGGCCTGACTGGCCTGCAACGGCTCAATCTCTCCGACACCCGCGTCGAGAACATTGATGCGCTGAGCAATCTTACTGCCCTTCGAACACTCAATCTCTTTCGCACCGACGTTCAAGACATCGACGCGCTAAAGAGACTGAAGGGGCTACAAGAGCTCTATCTCGCGAATACGCCAGTCAAGGACGTCGACGTACTGAAAGGCCTGACCGGGCTGCGGGAGCTCGTTCTCTATGGTACCAAGGCCCGGAATGTCGATGAACTCAAAGCGGCCTTACCAAACACTCGAGTTGTATGGTGATCACCCGGTTTGCCCCGCTCGCACGACTCGAACTAAACTACGATCAAGACTTGTGTCGAATACCTGGGATATCTAAATGCATCAACATTGTTAGTGCACTCGGGCACTCTGGAGACCGGTCGATCAGCACGGCACCGGACTACGACGGGCCGCCCGCGACCACCCTGACCCTGCGCGATGTGTTGCGCTCCAGTCTCATGTACAGGTTCGCTGCCACGATACCGAAGACGATGTGAACGAACACGCTCGCCAGGTTGCGCCCCTCTGCGAACCACGGAAAAAGCCGTGTCATGCCGTAGAAATTAATAAGATAAACGGCTACAGCGAATGCGCCACCCGCCAGCGAAGCCATCCCCATGCTCGAGTCCAGGTCGAATGACGTCATGACCAGACCGAGGGCAAGTGCGAACACGATGGCAAGGGCAAAATGCACCACAAAGGCCGCGAGCACGATGCCAGGCGAGAATGCTTGCGGCGATTGCAATGCGCCTCGTCCCAGAATGATCGCGGCGACCATGCGTGGGGGCTCCAGCAGACTGCCGCCAGTCATCAGTGCCATCAGGACGACCCCTAACACCAGGAACACAGTGCCGGCGATGACGCCTGCCAGCACGGCGGCCCGACAGTCGAGCTGGCCGTGTGTGAAATGATGGAAATCCATGTGAAGGTGCACAATTTGTCTCCTGATTGATTCGGAGAAAACTTCAGCGAAAAACACCTTCAAATCAGGCGTGCTTCTCTCTGAATTCGTTGAGCGGCACAGGCTGCTTGAGCGGATCGAAGTCGGCCCACCGCCCTTGTTGCCAGCAGCCGGTCGCGCGTTCGATCGCCGCGCCTCCCGCATCGCGCAGCACCCGTGCGGCGTCCAACTGGCTGTCCGGCGACACGTGTACGGCCACCAGCACGCCGGATTCACGGGTTTCTTCGTTGCTGGCTTCGCGCGTGCGCACCATCGCGCCGACCAATGAGCCGATATACGCACTCACCCCCGTCGCGATCAGCGACACGATAAGCGGCGGCGAAAACACTGCGAAGACCCCGACGCCGACCAGAGCGCCAACCACTGCGCCAATCGTGATGCCTATCTCGGCACCCGCCGGCGCCTCCCTCGCGTTTGCGTCTGTGATGGTTTCGAATCCGTGCTGGCCGCACGGATTGACGAAAAACAGTGTGACGTCCTCTTCGACGAAGCCGGCAGTGATGACCCGTTGTGCCGCGTCTTCAGCTGCGGGGAACGTCGTAAAGCGTGCTGCGACGATGAGTGACATGTGGCCTCCATCCATCGTTGAGCGGCGGTTGCAGGCGTACCGCCCCACCTCACCCGCGCCGACCTATGTGCATGCGATGGCACGCGTCGCGACTATGGCGTGGTGCCGCGATCGGGTTCCATACCGTCCACGCTGAACCGTCCGCTATGGACCACTACGCCTTGCGGCTGTGGCGCAAATTGCCGCTCGCGAGCGAAAAAACGGTTGATTCACCTTGTCTCGTCGGTACGGCTATCGTCCTCATTGTGCAAGCGCGCAATCAGAATCGCGATAGGTCAACCTCCTCTATTTGAGGTAGGTGATTCGCCAGGTGTCGCGATGCATCGTGATGACTGTTCGCCGCTCGTGCGTAGCTTCGAGCGGCATGACTTCTTCAGGACGACGCAATGTGACCGTTCAATGGCAGTCTGCTCGCACGCTCGTTCGTCACGCAGCCACAGCGCAGCGTTGCTGCGTGCGACTCGCATCCTGCTAAAACGAAATGGGGCTTCGAATATTCCCGGCGTGTTGTGCGGTCCGCGAGAATGAGATGCGGTTGACCGCGCCGTCGAACGCACAAGCGTCGACGTCCGTCATTTCGCTGACAACGACGGATCGCATGACAGCCATGGAGACGTTCGTTGCCGTCGTCCCCCGTTTTTTCCATGATTCGATTCGCGCCCCGGCACATTAGCGCTCAGGCATGCAGCGAAGCGGCAATCCGCACCTTCACGGAGGCCACGCAATCCAGTGCCGTAGCCAGCACGGGATTTGGCGAAACTTCGCCGTAGTAGAGCCGCACAGTTTCAAGAAAGCGCGCGCCTTCGATCGGCAGGATGGCGAGCGTGCCGCGCCGTGCCACGGTCAACGGCATCAATGCGAGAAACGGATACAGGCCGAGCATCGTCTCGTTCGCCTGAATCGAAACCGACTGCACGCAGCCCGCCGGCAACTCGAGGCCGCCGCGTTGCATCCAGCGTTCGAGGGCGACGAAGGTGGGCGCCTCGCGCGGTGGCAGAATCCACGGCAAGCCAGCAAGATCGGCGCGCTTGACGGAACGCCGCGCCGCGAGCGGATGGTCGCGTCCGCACACGATCACGATAGGATCGTCCAGCAACGCGCGCGAGGCCAGCGCACCCACACCCTCCTGCGGTTCGGTGCGGCTCAGCACGATATCGAGGCTGCCCGCGGCGAGCATCAGGAATAGCCGGTCGCTCGTCGCTTCAAAAAACGACACGTTGACGTGGGGCGCGCGCTTTTTCAGTTCGAGCACGAGTTCGGGCGCGAACACTGGCAGCACGGTTGGCACCGCACCCACGGCAATGCGCCCCGAGAGTCCGCTCGTGAGCGCATCGACCTCGTAGCGCGCCCGCTCGATTTGATGAAACACCTCGCGTGCATGCCGCAGCAGCACGTCGCCCACCGCCGTGAAGCGCAACCGGTTGCCCACGCGCTCGAGCACCGGCGTGCCGATGCCCGCCTCCAGATCGGCGAGCTGCTTCGACACCGCAGGCTGCGTGAGATTCAGGCGCTCGGCCACGAGACGGATCTGCCCGACGCTGTCGAACAGCGTGAGCAGGCGCAAATGACTGAGTTTCAGTCCAGCCTCGAAGAATCGCTCGATCGGGTCCATGGTCGCTTGCCGCTGGCCTGCTGCGAATAACAAAAAGTTATTCGCTTTTGAAAAATGCTCACTTGCCTCTCATGCGTGAGCGTACCACTATTGAGGGCAGGAGACACGGCCGCGCCCTATGCCAGACGGCCCGACAAATCGATCATGCGACCCACGAACGTCCTTTTCATCCTCTCGGACGAGCATCAGCACGGCCTCATGGGCTGCGCGGGCCATCCGTTCATCCGCACTCCCAATCTCGACGCGCTCGCCGCGCGCGGCACGCGTTTTTCGAACGCCTACACGCCCTCGCCGATCTGCGTGCCCGCGCGGGCGAGTCTCGCGACCGGCCGCCACGTGCACGACATTCGCTGCTGGGACAACGCCCTCGCCTACGACGGCGTGCCGCGCGGCTGGGCGCATCACCTCGCCGATCACGACGTGCTGTGCGAGTCGGTCGGCAAGCTTCACTACCGCTCGGACGACGCGCCCGTGGGCTTTCACCAGCAGCATCACGCGGTGCACATCCTCGACGGCATCGGCCAGGTCTGGGGTTCGGTGCGCGAGCCGCTGCCCGAAACGATGGGGCGCTCGCCGCTGTACGACAAGATCGGCGCGGGCACCTCGAGCTACAACCGCTTCGACATGCGCGTGGCCGACACGGCGGTGACGTGGCTCGGCGAGCACGCGCGCGACGACCGTCCGTGGGCGCTGTATGTGGGTCTCGTCGCGCCGCATTTCCCGCTCGTCGTGCCGCAGGAGTGGCTCGATCTGTATCCGCCAGAATCGCTCGATCTGCCGCTGCTGCATCCGTCGACGGGTTATGTGCGGCACCCGTGGGTCGAGCGCCAGGCGCGCCATATGGACCACGATTCGGCCATCGGCAGCGAGGAGCGGCGGCGTCTCGCAGTGGCGTGCTATCTTGCGCTCGTTTCGTTCATGGACGCGCAGGCCGGCAAGGTGCTCGACGCGCTGCGCGCCAACGGTCTCGAAGAGACGACCACCGTGATCTACAGCAGCGACCACGGCGACAATCTGGGCAAGCGCGGCATGTGGAACAAGTGCCTGATGTACCGGGAATCCACGGGCGTGCCGATGATCGTCGCCGGGCCGGGCATTCCCGCAAGCAAGGTCAGCGAGACACCGGTGTCGCTCGTCGATGTCCAGAACACGCTGCTCGACCTGACCGGCTGCCCCAAGACGCTGATGACGGGCCCTGGCACCTCGCTCGCGCAACTGGCGAACGCGCCCGCGCAGCGCGAGCGGCTCGCGTTCAGCGAGTATCACGCCGTGGGCTCGGAAGCGGCGGCCTATCTGCTCGCCGACGCGCGCTACAAGTTTCACTATTACGTTGGCCTGCGCCCCGAGTTGTTCGATCTCGAACGAGACCCCGAAGAACTCGACGACGTGGCCGCCGATCCCGCCTACGCGCACGTGCTCGCGCGCTTCGAAGCGCAGTTGCGCGCACTGCTCGATCCCGAAGCCGTCGATGCCGCCGCGAAGGCCGATCAGGCACGGCTGATCGAATCGTTCGGCGGACGCGAAGCCGCGCTCAGGACCGGCACGCCCGCCGCGACGCCGGTACCGGCGGCATAGTGCGCGCCACCGCGCACTGACCGACAAGAAAAGACGACAAAGACAAACTGGAGACGACCATGCCATCAGCCGGACTCGCCGCGGCCGCCACGCCGGCCGGCCTCAAGCGCAAGTGGAAGACGGTGATACTCGCGAGCCTCGGCGGCTCGCTCGAAATCTACGACTTCATCATCTACGGCGTGTTCGCGCGCGAGATCGCGAGGCAGTTCTTCCCCGCCGCCGATCCCATCGCCTCGCTCATCAGCACGTTCAGCGTATTCGCGATCGGCTACGTCTCACGGCCGCTCGGCGGCATCGTGCTTTCGAGCCTCGGCGACCGCTTCGGCCGGCGCGCGATCTTTCTCGTCTCCGTGCTTGCGATGTCGGCCTCGACGATCGGCATCGGCCTCATTCCCGGCTACGCGAGCATCGGCGTATTCGCGCCCGTGCTGCTCGTGTTGCTGCGCCTCGCGCAAGGCTTCTTTCTCGCGGGCGAATTGCCGTGTTCGATCACGTACGTCGTTGAAGAGATGCCGCAGCGCGCGAGCCTTGTCGGCGGCCTCGTCGTGTTCTGCCTCAATTCAGGTGTGCTTACGGCGACGCTGATGAGCTTCGCGCTGCACGCAACGCTCGACGCCGCCGACGTCATTGCGTACGGCTGGCGCATCGCGTTCATTTTTGGCGGACTGATCGGGCTCCTCTCGTACTGGCTGCGCACGTCGCTCGAAGAATCGGCGGAATTCCAGCGCCTGCGCAGCCACAAGGCCAAGCGTCCGTTTCGCACGGTGCTGCGCACGTTTGCGTGGCAAGTGGCGGCGGGCGTGGGCGTGGCGGGCATCGTCAACGCGGCGAACAGCCTGCTCTTCGTCGTATTGCCGTCGTACCTCACGACCGTGCTGCACTATTCGCCGGCTATCGCGAGCGCGGCGCAAAACGTCGGCATCGCGACGATGTCCGCGTCGCTGCTCGCCTGCGCGTGGCTCGGCGACCGCATCCCGCCGCGCCTCGTGCATCGCGCGGGCGCGCTCATCATGCTTGCGGGCAGCTATCCGTTTTACCGGCTCGTGGCCGCGCATGGCATCGATCCGTTCACGACGTTCGCCGTAATTGGCTTCGTCGGCGGCTTCGTGAACGGTACCTACGCGTTCCTGCTCGCCGATCTCTTTCCGACCCACGTCCGCTTCTCCGGCATCGCGCTCTCGCTCAATCTCGCGACCGTGCTGTTCACGGGCATCACGCCGCTCGTCGTGACCGATCTGCTGCATCGCGTCGGACCTGTCGCGCCCGGCCTCTACATGACGGCGATTGCGTGCATCGGGCTCGTTGCGGGGCTCGCGCTCAAGCGGCTTGGCGGCAAGGTCGAGCGCATGCATCAGACCGGCTAGGCGACACCCCCGACTCCTTCGATCCCAACCGACCAAACCATGCAAGCCTCGCCTCCGATGTCCCTTCCCGACGCACTAGCGAATGCGCTTGGCGCCGACCGCGTGAGCACCGATCCGGCCGTCGCCAACTCGCACGCGGCCGACTGGAGCGACGCGCCGCGCTGCGCGCCGCCGCTCGTGATCCTGCCGCGCACACCCGAGGAAGTCGCGCGTGCGCTCGCCGTGCTCTCGCAATACCGGCAGCCGGTGGTCGTGCAAGGCGGCTTGACCGGCCTCGCTGGCGCGGCCACGCCGCAGGCGGGCGAAGTGGCGCTTTCGCTTGCGCGCCTGAATGCGCTCGAGGCGTTCGATACGACCGGCGGCACCGTGACCGTGCAAGCCGGCGTGCTCCTCGAGCAGTTGCAAACGCACGTCGAAGCCGAAGGCTGGTTCTTCCCGCTCGATCTGGGCGCGCGCGGCTCGTGCCAGTTGGGTGGCAACGCGGCAACGAATGCGGGCGGCAATCGCGTCGTGCGCTTCGGCACCATGCGCGAGCGTATTCTCGGTCTCGAAGTCGCCCTGCCCGACGGCACCGTGCTGCCGATGCTCAATCGCGTGACGAAGAACACCACGGGCATCGATCTCAAGCAGTTGTTCATCGGCTCGGAGGGGTTGCTCGGCGTCATCACGCGCCTCGTGCTCAAGCTCGAACCGAAGCCCGCCGCCGCGCAAACGGCGCTGTGCGCGCTCGGCTCGTTCGATGCGGCCGCGCGCTTGCTCAAGACATTGCGCATGCGCTTGCCGGGCCTTTCGTCGTTCGAGCTGATGTGGGACGACTTCATGCTGGCCGCCTGCGACGTGGCCAGGCTTAAGCCTGCCTTTTCGACGCGTTATCCGGTCTACGCCCTCGTCGAAACACTGGGCGAAGCCAACGACGACGCTCAGCGCGCGCTCGAAGAAGCGCTTGGCGACGCACTCGAAGCAGGCACGATCGACGACGTGATCGTCGCGCAGTCGCTGGAGCAGGCAAAGCAGTTGTGGGCCGCGCGCGAGTCGGTCGGCGAGTTGCTGGCCGCCACGCGCCCGCACGCGGCCTTCGACGTGGGTGTGCCGATGGAAGAGATGGAACGTTGCGTCGCGACGCTGCGCGCGCGGCTCGAAGAGAAGTTTGCACAGCAGAAGCATCTGTTCTTCGGCCATCTCGGCGACGGCAATCTGCACGTACTAAGCGGCCCATACGCCGACGAATCCGCGCTGCTCGATGTCGAGGCGCTCGTCTACGAGACGGTGCGCGAAGCGGGCGGCTGCATCTCGGCGGAGCACGGCATCGGCGTGGTCAAGCGCGCCTTTCTCGGACTGACACGCTCGGATGCAGAGCTTGACCTGATGCGCAAGCTCAAAACCGCGATAGACCCGTCGAACATCCTTAACAGCGGACGGGTCATTCCTTGAGCCGCCTGGAGGATCGGCGGCCCCGCTCATCAATCGCCAGACCCCTGAAGCGGCCATCGGATAGACGCGCCTAGCGCGCTGCGATCCCCTGGGCTCCGGGCGGTACGCCGGTCACTGATCCAATCGGTTCGAGCGCGCCGTCAGGCTTCACGCGAAAGCCGCTTACCGCGCCGTTTCCCTCCCGCACGTACAGGAACTTGCTGCGGCTGCTGAGCGCCATGTCGAGTGGCGCGCTGAGCGTCCCTGCTGCTGGATTGAGCAAGCTTAGCGTGCCGTCCGCGCCAATCTGCAGACTGCTGATCGTGCCGCTGCCCGCATTGGCGGTATAGGCATAACGTCCGTCGCCGGTTGTGACGAGCCAGCACGGCGCGGACTGTCCCAGATGGATCGAAGCGGTGATCGAATCGAGATGCTTGCCGTCCACGACGTCATATGAGGAAACCGACCCGGACCCGGCTTCGGAGACGACTGCATAACCGCGTGCCGTGATCGAAAAGCCGAACGGAGTCACGCCGTTTGAAGCATGAGGTGTCGCAGTCGAAGCGTAACCGGTAAAACCAACGGCATAGGTGTCTATGAGTTGCGTACCTTTTTCGGTCACCAGCAATTCGTTGCCTTCCGGTGCGAACTTGACCTGCGCAGGCTGGGCGTTGGCTCCGCCAGCAAGCGGCCGTTGCGAGCCGGGTAGCGCAACGAGGTGCTTGCCGAACGCGTCGACGAAGTAACCGCTGATGTTCGGTGTACCGCCGGCATTGACCACATACGCTATGGGCCCCTTCATGGTCACGCTAACAGGCATTTGACCGCCCGATGGCGCTCTGTCGAGCAGAGTCAGCTTGTCGCCGTCGACCGCAAAGAGCGAAACATCGTTGCTGCCGGCATTCACGGCGAGCAGAAAACCCGAGTCCAGCGTCAGCGAACCTTGCGAGCCTAGCGGATCGGCTCCGGTGCCCGCGCCTTTTCCGCCGGTTGAGTAGCTGGCCGCGTAGGTCAGTGTTCCGTTTCCAGCGCGAGAAAAGACCATGACCGAGTTTCCGGATGGCTGATTTGTCAGGACGTAGACCGCCCCTCGCACATCGGCCTCAGAATCCGCTCGCGCAACACTAATTGAAGCGAATCCCAACGCCGCTGTGAGCGCGATGGTTCGATAGAGAAACGATGACCTGCGGGTGACATATGACATGGCGAACTCCTGATTCGGTAGACTCGATTTCACTGAAGGTACCGCCACTGCACTGAGCGCCGGTGCTTCTCCCGGCGCGTCAATATGTGATTTGGAATCCTTATCAAACATTCGAAAAGAATTCCACGTCATTCCAATCTTCCCGACCTGCTCAGAGCCCTATGCTGGCGACTCGCGCCGCACCGATAATCGCACCGTCCGTTGATTGAATCAGAATTGCCGCCTGTTCACCGGCAGGGGTCGCGCTTTCAAGCTTCAGCGGCGCACCCGTCCATTCGCCGACGGTTTGTATCGAGCGAACGATATTCGATTCCCTGAGCGTGCGACCTGTGTTTTCGCCTCGCGCAACGTTCGTCACGTGCCCGGCGTCATAGCCAACCAGCACGACTTGCGCATGGCCGGCGCCGCGCCCAACCGTGACCGATATCGTCCTGCCGTGACGCACAGCACTCACCGCCACCGCGGCTTCATCAGCTTTTTGGGCTTTCGCGATCGCCGCTTCGGCGGCACGCCGGTTCGAACCAACCAGTCCCTTCTGACCGTCGATGACCATTTGCGGCGTATAGGGACTGTCGCCGAAGCGGGCGCTGTACTCGGCCTGGCGCTGTGTGGCCGCCTCCAAAGAGTAAGGGTCCTGCCAGCCCAGACTGTTCCAGTACGTCACATGAAAGGCGAGTGGAAGCAACTCAGGGCGATCACGAGAGAGCTCCGACAAAAAAGCATCGGCCGGAGGGCAAGAGGAGCACCCTTCGGAAGTAAACAACTCGACAACGACTGGGCGGGCTGACGCCACAATGGGGGCGACAAGCAGGAAGGACGCGACAGCAACGAGCCGTACAAGCATGATCGATCTCCAGGGCGACGGGATTGCCGTTGAATTCGTCGCGCGCGCTCACTGAGTCCACCGCTCCAGGCAGACCCGCATACCCACTGCATTCAGGGGCACCAACAAGCCGCGTTCAGCCACGGACATTCGTTGCCCGAGACCGTTAGTTCGTTGGGTAACGCTTTCTGGTTACAGCCGGAGAAGTTTTTTTTGCGAGACCAGGCGGGATAGGTGATTTCGGATCGAGGGTCGCCCAATGCTTACAGGGCGACGGGAGCGCGCCGTTGGTCGGCCGGCCGCAACCGAGTCTCACGCACGGGGTGGGGAATGTCACGTCGATCAAGCGGCGAGCCGGCCTGCTGCCGGCTCCGCCAAAGCTCGCTGCCGAACGCGGAAAGTCACACGCGAAAATCCGCCGCCATGTCTTCGTCGCTGCGCGCCTCGAGTTTTCCGGAGCGGCAGGCTTGCATGAACGCCTTGTAATCGGCCTCGTTCTGCGCGGCGTACGCCAACGAATACTCGGTTAGCGCTTCGGCGAGGCGGTCGCCATTGCCGAGATAGGCCGCGATCTCGACAGCCTTTCCGCTCGCCTTGGCATGCGCGCGAGCGAGCGCCCAACCGCAAAGGCGCGCGTAGCCTTGCATCAAGGTGCTGTTCATCCGCTCCACTTCCGCCGACACCTTCATGTCGCGCAATTGGCGGAAATAGAAGTTCCTGCCGGCAGGCCCCGAAGTCCAGCCGAGGAACGAATCGCTGGCCGCCTGCAGCAGCCGCTGGCCGACAACCACACGCTGGCCCTGATGCTCGAGGCCGGGCGCCTCGTAGTATCTGGCGATCACGGACCCGCGCGCCTCCTTGACCTGCAGGAACAGCGGCTTCCCGTGACCGTCCACGAACAGCATGACAAGGCAGAACGTGCCGACACTCCCAACGCCCACCACCTTGAACGCGATATCGTGAAGCTCGTATTGACCGATCATCATGCGGCGCTCGGTCGAAAGCGTGCTCAGGTATTCGTCGAACGCCTTGGCGAGTTTGCCTTGCCACGCTTCGGCGTTGGACCAGTTGCTATCCTTGCCGAGCAGCGAATTCGGCCCGGTGGGATGGAACAGCGCGGGCGGTGCGTCCTGAATCGTCCAGCGGCCGTCGCGCAGCGTCGCCATCTTGGCGAGCACGCTTTCGTGCGTTCGCGAAGCCGCCTTTTTGCTCGTCTTGGCGATGAGCGCCCGGCCTTCTTCGGTCGCGGCGGTCTCCATCATGCGTTCGAACGAGATGATCTCGTGCCACAAGTCCAGCGTGCTGTATTCCGAGTACTCGCGCATGCGCTCGGCGTATTCGTGAACCGCGGCCGATACGAACTCGCCGATGGGACCGCGCCCCATGCCCATGTGCTCGCCGGCAATGGCGAAGCTCGCAACGAGCCGCTTGAGGTCCCATTCCCATGGTCCGTTTGCGACCTCGTCGAAGTCGTTCAGGTCGAACACCAGTTGCCGCTCCGGCGTCGCGAAGCCGCCGAAGTTCATGAGGTGTGCGTCGCCGCATATGGGAAAGGCAATTCCGGAGTTGACCGTTCCGGCGAGATCGTGAGCCTGGATGATTGCGCTGCCACGATAGAACGTGAACGGAGAGAGGGACATGCGTCCATAGCGCAACGGCACAAGCGCGTCGACCCGTCCTGCGCTGTTTGCCCGAAGCAGTTCGACGGGGTCGCGTTCGGTGTTGCCGATCTCCGCGTGCCGGGAACGCTTCGCACGTTCGCGCGCCTGACGCCCCGCTGCCTGCCTTTCAGCCAATGTTTGCGTGCCCGCCATTTGCCCACCTCGTTCTGGGTAAGTTTTTTGATGCGCGTTCAGCCGACCCCATTCAGTCTAGCATCGAGTCGTTCGTTGTACTGCCCTATTTGATGGCCATGCAATCGTTGCTACTCGCGCGTTTTCGTTCGCAAACGTCGCGCAATATCCCTTCCTTCAGGTGTCGAATTTGCCGTATGAATCGTATTGCACCAACGGGCAATGATATTGCCCCAAGCACCTATAGCCGCAATCGGGAGACTCTGCGAAAAGTGTTACCAGAGGTCTTGATCGATCTCGCAGGCCGCCTGCGCCTGATATTTCCACCCCTAACCCGGAGGTGATCATGTCTGAACCGGATGACGCGGCAAAAGCGAGCGGACGCAGAACATTCCTGAAGAACGTGGCAGTGGCCGGGGTGGCCACGACGCTTCCCGGCGCGGTAGGCGAGGCGCTGGCGCAAGCCGGTTCGAGCGCAACCCCGACGGGCGGCGCGTCGAAGCCGGCTTCGGCCGCGACCATCGCGGTGAACAAGCAATATGCCGACTTCCTTTCCTTCGAAGACGCACAGGACTTCGAAGACGCCAAACGCGGGCTCATCGCAACGCTCCCCGAACCCGTCATCATCAAGCAGGCAAACGGCACCCCGGCGTGGGACCTTCAGCAGTTCGCGTTCGTGAGCGGTGGGCCTGAGAACAACTCGCCACCGACCGTGAACCCGAGCCTCTGGCGCAACGCCAAGCTGAACATGAATCACGGTCTCTTCGCGGTGGTCGACGGCGTCTGGCAGGTGCGCGGCTACGACCTCTCCGTCATGAGCATCATTCGCGGCGACCACGGCTATATCGTGGTCGATCCGTTCATCACGACCGACGTGGCCTCGGCAGTCTGGAAGCAACTCGTCATTCCGCATCTTGGCGACAAGCCCATCACGCACGTCGTCTATACGCACAGCCACGTAGATCACTACGGCGGCGTACGCGGGCTCGTGAGCGACGACGACCTGAAGTCCGGCAAAGTTCAGATCGTGGCGCCCGCCGGCTTCACCGAAGCGGCCGTGGGCGAGAACATCATCGCCGGGAACGCCATGGGGCGCCGTGCGAGCTACATGTACGGCTCGCTGCTGCCGCGCAGCCCCACGGGCATTGTCGACGGCGGCCTCGGCAAGACGACTTCGGTCGGCACGATCACGTTGGCCGTGCCCTCCATGTTCGCCGAAAAGACCGGACAGAAGTTGACGCTGGATGGCGTGGAACTCGTGGTACTGATGGCGCCGGAATCGGAGGCGCCTTCGGAGTTCATGTTCTATCTGCCGAAGTACAAGGCGTTCTGCGCCGCGGAAGACGCCACCCACACGCTGCACAATCTGTACACGCTGCGAGGCGCCAAGGTTCGCGACGCCCTCCTCTGGTCGAAGTACCTGCAGTCGTCGCTCGACATGTTCGGCGACGACATGCAGGTGGTTTTCGCCTCGCACTACTGGCCCACGTGGGGCAACGATCGCGTTGTCGCCTTCCTGCGCGCGCAACGCGACATGTACCGCTACATGCACGACCAGGTGCTGCGCATGGCCAACAAGGGCATGACGCCGCTGGAGATCGGCGAAGCGATGCGGCTACCCGACAGCCTCGCGAAACACTGGTTCTGCCGCGGCTACTACGGCACGGTCTATCACGACGCCGTTGCGCAGTACAACCTGCGGCTCGGCTTCTTCGACGGCGTACCGGCGAATCTGCACCGCCTGCCGCCGACCGACGCCGGCAAGCGTTACGTCGAGTTCATGGGCGGCTCGGCCGCCGTCCTCAGCAAGGCGCACGGGTATTACAGCAAGGGCGAGTACCGTTGGGTCGCGGAAGTCGTGAATCACGTGGTGTTCGCGGAGCCGCAAAACACGGCCGCGAAGCAACTCCTCGCCGACACCTACGAGCAACTCGGCTACCAGTCCGAATCGGCGTCATGGCGCAACTTCTATCTGACCGGCGCCATGGAGCTGCGTAAAGGCATTCAGCAACTGCCCGCCCCGCAGCCGCAAAGCCCGGACACCATCCAGGCCATGCCGCTCGACATGTTCCTCGATTACCTCGGCATCCGGCTCAACGGCGACCGTGCGGCCGGCAAGACGGCCGAGTTCAACCTCAATCTGACCGATACGAAAGAGAACTACGTGCTGGGCGTCGAGAACAGCGCGCTGCACTATTCGAGGAACAAGAACTCGAAAGCGGCCGACGCGACAGTTACGATGACACGCGCCAACCTCAACGACATCATGATGGGCAAGACCAACATGCAGAAGCTCGTCATGGCTGGCGACGTGAAGGTCGACGGCAATAGCCAGAAACTCGGTGAGTTCGTTTCGTGGCTCGACACCTTCGACTTCTGGTTCAACATCGTTACGCCGTGAGGTTCCGCCATGTGCGCAGTCTGTGAGTTCAAGATCGAGTTCGGTATCAGCCACCCGCTCGCGCTGAGCGTGGCCGTTGCAACGCGAAAGGCGATCGAGGCGGATCTGATCGAAGCGATCGACATCGACGAGGGCGCGCTCGCCGCGGCGCGAAAGCGCATGGCCGCGGTCGAGGCGTTGAATCTGCTGCAAGCGCGCATTGAAGACGCGCACACGGAGGCGTGTCTCCTCGACTTGCCTGACTTTTATGTCCTGCTCATCGAAAACGATACGTGGGGCTTTTTCCACGCCACCACGGAAGGCTTCGATCCGGACATCGTTCCGGAGATCCCCGACGTGACGACAACGGAAGAGGCGAAACGCAGCAATATTGTCATCATGTCCGAAGCCGCATTGCGCGGCTGGTTAGCCGGTCGATTCGACGTTGAGCACGCGTTTCGCGAGTCGCTTTTCGTGATCGACGGTCCGCAGATTCACGCCGACTCGCTAACCCGGATGTTCTACGCCACGGAGCCTGCCACCGTCGCACCCTGACGCCTTCGGCGCGGCCGCTTCAGCATGACGGCCGCGCCGAGGCAAAACGATACGGCTGCGCGGTTCAACTTTCGCCTGCCAGGCCGCGACGATTATTTGCTCGCCGCAAACCATTTCTGGTAAATCTGTTCATAGCTTCCGTCCTCGTACATCCCGAGCAAGGTCTCGTTGATGGTCTTGCGCAACGGGCTGCCGTTCGCAACCGCGATCCCATACTTTGCAGGCAGGAATATCGGGCCCACTACTGCCAGCTTCCCGTTGCCGAGCCGGCCTGCCCAATACTGCAGCGTGGGCGCGTCGTAGACAATGGCCTGCACGTCGCCGCGCATCAGCATGCGGAAACCGTCGGCGGCGCTGTTGACGCTCACGAACGGCAAGCCGCGCCCGGTGAGGTACTGTGCGGCAACCGTGCCGGGCACTGTGCCGATTGTCTTGCCTGGAAGATCGTCCGGTCCGCGAATATTCGACTGCAGCCGCGCCACTGTTTGCAATGACGTCACGGTCGCCGTGAACTGCGCGATCAGCACCACCCCGATCAGCCACATTGCGGGCACCAGTATCCTTTTCCAGAGCCCGGCGCTCTCGCGCTCGCCATGTTCGCCAGTCGCGATGATCAGCATGGTCACCCAGAGCCCTTCGCCGACTGCGCGCAGCCAGGGCTTCTGGAAGTTGGGATCGTTGCGGCGCTCGATCAACCATACGAGATTGGCGAGAACGAAGACGATCACGACGGAGACGGCAAGGAACTGCCCGAGGGCGAGCCACGGAACCGAACGGAGCGAAGCGACGAACGAGCTGTCGCTTTGCGCGCGCACCATGATCTGCAAACCGGAATCGAAATACGGCAGCGAGAAGTCGACGCGCTTTTCGCGTTCCGGCGTCAGGGTGATCGCCGCGATGGCGACATCCGCATCGCCACGCTGTACGACGCTCAGCAGATCAGGCTGGTTCGCGACGCGATCCCATGTGAAATCGACATGCATGCGGCGCGCAATCTCATACCATATGTCGATGCTGAAGCCCACCGGGGTTGCCGTCTCCGGCAACACGAACGGGGCGACCGTGGCGATCGCCACCCGCAGCGCGCCGCCTGGCGCAGTGCTCGCGCTCGCAGGCGCGGCGGCGGCCGCCTGAGATGGCTGTGCGGCTTCGGCGGCGGCGCCGGATGGTGCCGGCGCAAACAGGACCAGGCAGAGCATGAACAGCCACCAGGCCGGCTTCGTCATGGCGTCCCTCCAGAGGCGACTTGCGTGCGTTGCAGCGATGAGATCCAGTATAAGAACCGTCACCCCTGGCGGGTAGCGGCGCCTTCGTGACAATGACCGGTACCACTCAGAAACTGAGCGCAACACCGAGCGACGCGCCCGTCACATCCTTGCCGAACGCGTAGCGGGCCACGATGCGCAAACGCGAGAAGAGCTTGGTGACCGCGCCGGTGTCGATTTCGATACCTGCGCCGAGCGACGTAAGCTGATTGAAGCCGAGGATGTCAGCCTGACTGCCGAGGTAATCCGAGTGCGACAGTTCGAGGACATAGCGCAGCGGCCGGTTGAACGCGAGCAGCCCGGTCGGTGCGCGCCAGCGCGCGTAGAGATTCGTGGACTGCGCATTCGCGGTCCCGCGCACGCCGCTGGACGATCCAAAGCTCTGCAGATAGATGTCGGTGTAGCGCAGTTCGAGGTCGAACTCGTAAGGCTCCTGGCGGGGATACCAGCCAATCATCAGTGAGCCGCCAAGTCCATACGCATTGAGCCTGCCGTTCTGGATGAAGTCGATGTTCTTGTCGGTCTTCCGGTTGACGAGGAATTGCGCCGCGGTCGCGTCGCTGATCACCTCGCCGAGCGAGAAGTTGAAGATCGGCCGGATCACGAGATCCTTCTTTTCGTTGAGCGGAAAGTCCCAGCCTATGCCGCCCGTGGCCGCCACGTTGGTCCAGCGGGTGGGCAGCGCGCGCTCCTGCTGGCCGTCCGTGGCGACGAACGTGGGATCGTAGCGGGACCCGCCGATCGCCCCCTCCAGATAGAGCGGAAAACTCTGGCTCAGCGTAAAGCCGCCGCCGAACTGCGTCATGCTCAGCGAGGGGTCGCCCGTGGAGCCGTTGCGAATGCCGAGCGTGCTCGCGGAAAGGTCCGGCGTGACGGTAAAGGACAGCAAGGCAAGCACGGCATTTGCGCGCTTTTGTACGTTCGGTCCTGTAAATTCCGGGAGGGACGTTTGCGCCGTCGCCGCGGCGGGCATGAGCAACTGGCTCGCCGCCAGAAGCACGGCTGCGGCCGCATGCACGGCCGTCCCATGTGTGCGGCGCGCGCGTCGGAAAGAGCGCGCTTCAGAACGGTACGTGTTGCCCGGATTCCTGGTGTCGGTGGCCGGCATCATTTCGGGCTCTCCATCTTCGCGCGAGACGCTCGATTTGTCCTTCAGTTCGTCCTTCCGTTCGTCCTTCCGTTCGTCCTTCAGCGCGTAATTTAGCGGCGCCCCCAACGAAAATAAAGGGTTAAGCGCCAGATTGCACCAAAGGGCAATCCAATTGCCCGAACTCCCTATCGCCTCAGTTCGGTGCCTGAGCAAAACTGGCCCTGCGGACTGCCATGCAGCCGCACGATGAAGCGCTATGGGCTCGCCTCGCCGAATGAAAGTCCTGAACGGAGAAGGCGCACAAAGCGCAGTGCATCTGCCACCGGTATGCCGAGTTGCCAGCGCAGTTATCGACGCCATGATCGACAAAGCGAGAGTGACATGCCCGATCAAGATGAAATGAACCCGACACGCAAACTAGCGGCGGCGAAAGATGCCCAAGCCGCCGCGCCCAGCGCGTCCGCGCAGGCGTCTCCACCGTCGGGGATCAACATGCACCCCGAATATGCGCAAGTGATTGCGCGCATGGCCTATGTGTGGGGCTGGCCAATGGTGAACATGCTCAACCGGAGCGCACGTATCACCAGGGCGCCATACCCTGGCTTGCTCAATGGCGTGCTTCCGGCGGCGCCGCGCGGCCAGGTTGGCATGCTTCATGATTACATTGATCCGGCCCAGACGTTCGTAACCTGCCCAAACCAGGACGTCGTCTACGGCCTCGGCTTCTTCTCGCTCGACGACGAGCCCGTTGTCGCACAGGTGCCCGATTTCGGCGAGCGCTTCTGGGTCTACGCGCTCTACGACGCGCGCACCAACCAGTTCGGACATCTCGGCAAGGCGTACCAGTCGCGCCACGGCTTTTACCTGCTCGTCGGGCCAAACTGGAAAGGGAGCAAGCCCTCGGGTATCACCGAAATCATTCGTTGCCCAACGGCGCTCGCCAATGCCATTCCGCGCGTGTTCCAGAACGACACACCTGAGGACAAGCAGGCGATTCAGCCCGTGCTCAATCAGATCGTGTTTTATCCGCTCACGCAATTCGATGGCCAGATGAAGACGATAGTCTGGAATCAGGCGCCGATCATCAAGCCACCTGCACAGGCGCAAAACGACAGCGCCGACGGCGGAGAAACCAAGTGGGTCGTCCCGGAACAATTCTTCGAGCAATTCGGCGAGGTGCTGGATACCGTAGCGCCGCTGCCCGGCGAGGAGGCGCTCCATGCGCAATTCCGCTCGCTCATGGAAGTTGCGAACCGCGACCCCGAAATTAAAAAGGCGCTCGTCTCCAGCGCCGTCGACACGGAGCGGGAAGTGATCGCCCCATTCTTCGCGTGGCGTCGCAACGGCGTGCCGGCCGGCAACGGCTGGAACCGCTCGGCCAATAACGCGCAAACGGGCTTCGATTATTTCGACCGCACGGGCACGGCAAAGTCGAACATGTTCGACAATCGCCCCAGCGAAACGCAGTACTTCTATACGGACCTGGACGCGACCGGCGCACCACTCAGCGGTGCGAACACCTACGAGATCGCCTTTGCGAAAGGCGAAGAGCCCCCTGTCAACGGCTTCTGGTCGCTCACGCTTTACAACGACAAGCATCTCTTTCACGCCAACGACCTCAAGCGCTATTCGCTCGGCACCAAGAACACGACGTTGAACCGCAACGCCGATGGCTCTCTCACGCTCTATGCTGGCTCGAAGTCGCCGGGCGCCGACCGGGAGTCGAACTGGCTGCCTGCCCCGGACGGCACGTTCTCGCTCTATATCCGGGCCTACTGGGGCAAGGAGCCCATTCTGGACGGTTCGTGGAAGCCACCGCAAATTCACAAGCGGGGGTAAGCGTCAACAGGCCATGCTCAAGGAAGGGACCCATGATCTCGCACAGCCGGAAGACTTCACCAGTACGCGCGTTGGCGCACGCGGCGACAACTGCCTGCGCCCTGCTCCTCTACGTGCACAGCGCCTTTGCTGCGAACCTCGAGTTTCTGCACGACACGCCGCTCAGTTACATGAAGCAGAAAGACATCGACTCGGTCAAGCAGGCGGCCATCGCCGCACTGAACTCGAAAAGCGACGGCGAATCGGCGCAGTGGACGAATGAAGGCTTGGGCAACGGCGTGAAGATCGACGCCACATTGACGCCTCACGACACCTCGAAGACCGGTGACCGGACTTGCCGCATCGTCGATGTGGTCCTGAATGCGAAGGGGCAAACGCTCAATCTGCATCCGCGCTACTGCCGAACGGGCAACGGGCCATGGCAACTGCAAAAAAAGAACTGAAGAAGATCTCTTCAGAGCATGCATCTGCCATGATCAATGCAAATGCAGCCTGACTGATTCGCCGGAATCTTCTGAATTTATATGTTTGCTAGCAAAGCAGTAAATCGACGATGAAAAATGCCTAAAATGCCTATCAGATAACTACGATGCACCGAACACACTCAATATCCGCAACAACTAAAAATTTCATTCGCGCCAAAAGCGGCGTTAGCTCGCCAATCTGTCCGTGCGGCGATCACGACAACATCGCAGGCGCTGTTCGTCCTTCACGCTTTTAAGCAGGCAAACTGACCATCGCTTGTGTGCGGCGCAGCAACTCAGCGAGTGACGTCGCGCCAACCTTGCGCATCAGGTCGGCGCGACAAGACTTGATCGTGCGTTCGGACAACCCGAGTTCCGCTGCGATCTGCTTGTTTCGAAGTCCGGCGGCGATGCCGCGCAACACAACCTGCTCACGGTCCGCAAGCTGCACCGCCGCTGGGTGCCGCACGGGCGCCTGCATCGCGTTCGCACGCAACGCCGTGCCGATCGCGTCGAACAACGCTTGCCGCTCGAACGGCTTGAGCAGGAAATCGACAGCACCTGCCTTCATCGCTTGCACGGTGCGCGGCACGTCGCTGTAGGCACTCATGAACACAATGGGCAATGCCCGCGCGTCGCGCAGCAACGCCTGCTGCAGTTCCAGGCCGCTCGGGCCGCCCAGTTCGAGGTCCAAAAGAATGCATCCCGGACGGTTGTCCAGGGCGCTCACCAGGAAGTCTCCCGCGGAGGCATACACACGCGCCTCGAAGCCGGCGCTCCTCACAAGCCGCGATAATGCAGTCCGCATTGCCGCGTCGTCATCGATAATATGAATCACCGTCTGTTCAAGATCCGTCACGCTTTTCTCCGCCGTTCATCGTGCGATGCGACGATATTCCAGGTTCGTGCAATGGCTACAGCGCGCAATCGTCGCAACTGACTTCTTGAATGCGTCTAACTTATATCGGTTTATAGCAACTTTTCAGAAACCCTGCGCGATTGGCGTCACTATCGTTTTTTGAGGATTCATGCGGAAAATTTGACTAATTCTCGATTATTGTCATTTATGAACGGTATTATTTTCCTGCGCTGCCGTTGAAAATAACTGGCAATGCGTTGGCTTCCGTATGAAGGAGTGAATAGGGATTGGGATTGCCCAAAACGGCAAAATCGTTTGCCGAAATCTCAATGGCCACGCGTGGCATTGCGAAAACAATCAGGCAGGGAACCAGGCATTCGATCGTGGTTGTGACTGTGCAGGGCGGCGGCGGGCCATTCACGCTGAGGCCCCAATACGGCAGAAACGGCGACGCGACGTGGGAACGTCACGGTTCACCGTAATCCTCGACACGGCTGCAGCGCAGCCGGTTTGCGTCACGCCGTTGCGGTCGCTTTGGCAATCGCCTCGACCAGCACCTCGCCGGGGAACGGCTTGGTCAGCAGCGCATGCGCGCCGGTGCTTTCGACGGCGCCACGCATGCGTGCGCCGTCGTACGCCGTCATGAACACCGCGGGCGGCCGCGGCGCATGCAATGTATCGTAGAAGGCTGGCCCCGATAAGCCCGGCAGTTGAACGTCGATGACGAGGCAGCGCGCTGTGGAGGCGAGTTCGAATAGATTGGCGTCCTCGGCGCTGCGAAACGACCGCGTGCGAAAGCCCGAATACCGCAGCAGCCGCTCGAGGGCGCGCCGCAAGCCGGCGTCGTCCTCCACGATCACGATCATCTGCCGCATCACGTTCATACGACACCCACCTCACCGGTACATCGAGTCTTGTACAGACGCGCGCACAACGCCGTACGGGGTCGGGGCCTGCTCCGCTGGAGTCGTTCGATTACATTGCAATCCTATGCAATTCATTACCTCGATGCACGATCCACGAAAGAGACAGATGAAGCAGATGCATCGCCAACCCATCTATCGAGCATGTGTACGACATGGACCTTCGGTAAAGCATTGCGCGGTTACGCGAGTTGCAACATCGGGACTTGGGGCAATCCCATTTCCCCTTTGGGCAATATTGGGCAGAAGCCTTCCCTTTCGCGATTCCGGCCATTACATTAGGCACTGCAAGCGCGCAGCGCGACGCTGCGAAAGCGCCTGCTAAAACGATGCTTTCACGTTTCTGCGGCTTCTCGCTCATATGCCGGGAGAACACGATGAAGAGAAGGGTTACATGCGTGGCCGTACTGGCCGCGACACTCGTTGCGCCACAGGCTTTCGCACAGGCTTCCGCGCCGGTCGCGGCAAGCAGCGTTGCCAATCCAGTCGATCCAGCGGCAGTCGAAGCGCTCAAGAAGATGGGGGCCTACCTTCAGTCACTCAAACGCTTCAGCGTTTCGACCGAACTCACCGGCGAGCGCGTGCTGGAAGACGGCCAGAAGCTCCAGCACACGGCAACGGCGGACGTAGACGTCGATCGGCCGCACCGCATACGCGCACTCATGTCGAGTGCACGAAGCGAGCGCGAGATCATCTTCGACGGCAAAACGGTTACGCTTTTTTCTCCGGCCCAGAAGTACTACTCGAGCGTCGCGTTCGACGGCACGATCGCGGGTTTGATCGACAAGCTCAACGAGAACTATGGTGTGGAGTTCCCGCTCGCCGATCTGTTCATCTGGGGAACGCCGAACGCGCCCGCTGAGCAGTTCGAGTCCGCCATGTTCGCGGGCCAGGACTATATCGGTTCAGACCTGTGCAATCACTACGCATTCCGCCAGAAGGATCTTGACTGGCAAATCTGGATCAAGGTCGGGGAAAGTCCATTGCCGCGCAAGATCGTGATCACGCGCCGCGACGACGACGCACGCCCGCAGTCCAGTTCAGTCATTGACTGGACGACGCACGCCACCTTCAACGACGCCACGTTCTCGTTCCATCCGCCCGCTGGCGCGAAGAAGATCGAAATCGTTCCGGTCAAGAACAAGGGGTAGGCCCATGAAGACCACACTCATGCGAAATCCCGTCCGGCTCCTTCCTGTCGTGGTCGCTGCCTGCGTTGCCTTCACGGTGCCGCCTTCCGCGAGCGCCTTTAGAGGCGGCGGCGGTGGCGGTGGCGGCGTGCACCCAGGCGGGGGCGGTGGTATGCACGCAGGCGGCGGTGGCGGCGCACGCGCCAACCACCCGCCCGTGAACAACGTGAATGCCGACGCACGCACGCGCAACGTGCGCAACACGAGCGTGAACAACGTCAACGCGAATCGCAATGTCAACGTGAATCGCAACGTCAATGTGAACGTCCAGAACGACCACCACGGCGGCTGGGACGACGACTACCACCCGGTCGCCACGGCGGCCGCCGTCACGGCCGCCGTGGGCGTGACGTCCGCGGTGGTCGGCTCCATCGTCCGCTCGGTGCCGTCCAACTGTGTGCCGGTGAACTATGGCGGCATGGTGTACCAGCAATGCGGCGGTACCTGGTACCAGCCGCAAGGCGCACAGTACGTCGTGGTCAACGCGCCGTATTGACCTGCCATGCCGCTTCCATCAGCGTAACGCGTACAGTTAGGATGTTCGCACCGCCCCGGGGGCATACGCCCGCGGGGCGGTGCCTTCGCGAACATCGCCGATGACTGGAGTCCGCCATGCACTCGCTGATGGAAAAGCTAAAGGAAGAGTTCAAGAAGGTCTTGCCGCCGACGATCTTTTTCTTCGTCATTCTCCACATCATCGCGCTGGTTCGTACGCTGATGGTCAAGGAGACCGGCATCACGTTGCCTGCCTCGGGGTCCGTGCTGATTGCCTCGCTCATCCTCGGCAAGTCCGTGCTGCTCGCCGACATGCTGCCCTTCATCAACCGCTTTCCCGACAAACCGCTCGTCTGGAACGTCGCATGGAAAACGCTGATGTACACGATCGTCGCGCTCGTCATTCATTATCTGGAGCGCCTCTATGACTTCTGGAAAGAAGCCGGCAGTTTCGCCGGCGCAAACCACGAGATGTTCCTCCAGATCAGCTGGCCGCGCTTCTGGGCCATCCAGATCCTGCTGGTGACGCTGGTCTTCAACTACTGCGTGATCGCGGAGCTGGGACGCGCGCTCGGCAAGAGTCGGCTCAAGAGGATGTTCTTCGGCCCGCTGCCCGTATCGCCGGGCCGTTCATAGCAACGACGCGGCGCGTTCCCGCGCCTGCCCCCTAGAAAGCCTTGCGCAACTGCACCCAGCAGTGGACGGACGTGTTGGCGTTCGCGCTGAGTATTTCCGGCGTGCGTCCAAACGGGAAGGCCACACTCGCGCTCAGCAGAAGCTTGTAGGGTCCGTTCCATTGCACGCCAAAGCCGGCGCTGCTCAACTGGCCTGTGTTGGGTCCGGGAACGAACGGGTTCTTGTACTGCTGCACCCACCCCGTATCGACGAAAACGGAAAACTGCCAGATGCCCGGAATGTTCTGGAACGCGGCGTCGTGCCGGTATTCGACCGTCGCCAGATAGCCCCGCGAGCCGGACAGCACGCCAACGTCGTAGCCGCGCACGCTATCGGGGCCGCCCAGGTAGAACTGCTCGGAGGTGTCGAGGTTCTTGCTCGACGTCTGCCCGGAGAAGCCGAAGTACAGCGCATCGCTGTGCGTGAACTGCTGCAGACGCGACAGCGACAGCGCGAGCTTGACGTAGTGGCCCGCGGTATCCGCGCCAAGCTGGTCGATGATATCGGTTTGCAGATTGTTCGCCGCGAGTACGCCGTAGGTCAGCGCAACGCGCGCATTGCTCACGCCCATCGAATCGAGCTGGTCGCCCGCGAGCGTGGTGGTCACGCTGTTCGTGTGGCGATCGTTCTGGAGTCCGATGATATCGATGTTGTCGTTCAGCCGGCGAAAGTCATATTCGATCTGCCCGTAGAGATTGCCCCGCGTATTGCGGATCAGCGGCTGCGCCAGCACCACGCCGCCAACGAAGGCCGACCCGTGCGCGTCGAGATCGGAGAGATCGTTGCGCAGATGGTAGTTCAGGCCCGACACCGTGGCCCCGAGCGTCGTACCCTGCCCGTTGAGCAGGTAACGATAATCCATGCGTCCGTAGGTCATGCCGGGGCCCGTCGTCAGCGCGCTGAAGTCGAGCAGGTCGCCCTGGTCGAACAGGCCGTTGATGTTCAGGTTGCCGCTGCCGCGCACGCGACCGCTATAGGGGTCGCCGAAGTTGTCCACCCCGGCGTCGCCGGTCACGCGCTGCTGGGGCGTGACGTCGACGAGCAGATCGGACGTGCCCACCTGCTGCCCGGGCCGCATCGTCGAACTGACCAGCGCGCCCGGAATGTCCTGCAAAAGCAGCAGCGTGCGCTCGAGCTCGAACTCGCTCACCGGCTGCCCCGACTGCAATGCCGCCAGCGTATTGTTCAGCACACGGTCCGATACGCGGCTCTGGTTGTTCAACAAGACGGCGCCGTAGCGCGCCTCCGCCACGTCGATGCGCACGACGCCGTTCTCGATCGTCTGCGCGGGCACATAGGCCGTCGCGAGCGGGAAGCCGTGCTGGTGGTACACCTCGCTGATCTGGTCGGCGAGCGCGTTCAGGTCGCTCAACGTGAGGTTCTTCCCCTCGCTCGGCGCGACGATGGCGTGCAGCATGTCGGCGGGCAATTGCGTGTTGCCCGTGATCTCGATCTGGCGCACTGGAAACGTCTTCGTGTTGTCGGCCGGCGCGTTCTTCGGCGGCTGGATCGTGAGGTCGAGATTCGAGGGCGGCGGCTGCAACTGCGGCTGTGGCGCCTGCTGAAGCAACTGGCCGCTATTCGGCGGCGTCGGCACCCGCACTTGTCCGTGGGCGGCAAAGGCCGTCGCCGCGAGCGCGACGGCAAGACTGATTCGTGTTCTGCACAGGCGCTTCGAGCGAATCTCGATCATGGCATGAAGAGGTCGTGGGGCGCTTGCGCGCGTGCGTTGTTCTTCTCCTCCACCCGGAGGCGTCAATTCGTCGGCAGCCGTACCCCGCCGTTGAGGACCGTGAGCGCGAGTCCGGGATGGAAGTCCGCGCGCGCCAGATTGCGCTCGTTGGGATGGTCTTCCTGCTTCTGGTTGCCCGCGTAACCGCCCTGTGCGGTGTCGGAAGCGGTGCCATACGGCGTTGCCACGTCGTTCGGTGCGAGCGGCGCCTGGACGCTCACGAGCGTGCCCGCAGGCACCGGCGCGACCGGTGTGATGATGTCGGCGGTCAGTCCGGTGGGCTGCACAAGCACGTAATTGCCCGAGTCGGCGCCGCTGGCGGTCATCGCCGTGCTGACCGGCTTGTTGAAGCCGATAGCCGGATCGTAGAAGTAGCCTACGGCGCTGTTGCCGAGCGTCACGCTGTCGTGGCCGAGCACGCCGGAAAGCGTCGAGCCCGAAAGCGCGTCGAGCACGGTGCCGTCATAAGTCCGGTTGGTCGTGCGCGTGTCCACCACGACGAGCGGCGCGGGCGTGACCGTCACCCAGTCCACGCCGCCCGCCAGCGTGTAGTTGCTGGCGAGCGCCGCGCCGTTGCCGGTCAGCGTGTAGCCGCCGGTCCCGCCGGGTGCGAATGCGATCTGAGTGCCGACGTTCTTCGTGGAAAGCGTGCCGCTGCCGGAAAGCGTGAGCGTCTCGCCGTTCACGCCCTGGAGCACGCCGTTCGCGCCAAAGAGGCTCGGCGCCGCGCCCGTGGTTGCGTCATACACGCGGCTGCCCGTGAGATCGAGCACGGCAGGCGTGATGTTGGCCGACGTGGTCGCCGCCGTGTTGAACGTGTAGTTGCCGGCGTCGGCGCCGCTGCCCGCAATGCCCGTCACGAGAATGGGAATGCCGTTGCCGGCATTCGGCGTGACGAAGTTCGACGATTGCGCGCTGAAACTCACGCTGTCGCCGCTCAGAATTCCGCTGCTCGCGAGGCCGACCGAGGCAGTGCGCGTGCCGTCGTAACTCTTGCTCGTGCCCGTTGCGGTCACGGTAATCGCAAGCGGCGTGATGGTCAGCCAGTCTACGCCGCCAATGAGCGTGTAGTTGCTGGCGAGCGTCGAGCCGTTGCCAGTGAGCTTGAAGCCATTGAGCGCACCCAGCGCGAACGGTTTGCTCTGCCCGGCGTCGCGATTCAGAAGATTGCCGAAGCCTGTGAGCGTGAGCGTTTGACCATCTACGCCCGTGAGTTGCCCACCGTTGCCGAACAGGTTCGCGTCGGCCTGGTTCGTGCCGTCGTAGACCCGGGTGCCGGTCAGGTTCAGGACGAACGGCAGAATGTTGGCCGTCGTGACTGTCGACGTGTTGAACGTGTAGTTCGAGAGATCGCTGCCCGTGCCCGTGATGCCCGCCACGTTGACCGCAATGCCGTTGCCCGCGTTCGGCGTGGCGAAATTCGCGCTGCCCGCGGTGAAGGTGGCCGTGTCCCCCGCCACGAGGCCGCTCACGGTCAATCCGTTGAGCACTGCCGTGGTGGTGGCGTCATAGGTCTTGTTCTGTGCGCTGGCCGTGATCGTCAGCGCACGCGGGGTGATGTCCGCGCTCGTCGTGACGACCCGGCTGCCGAACGTATAGTTGCTGATGTCCGTGCCGTTGCCGTACAGACCCACTGTGATGGGAATGGCCGTACCGACGTTGGCCGTGAGGAAGTTCGCCGAGTTGTAGCCCACCGAGGCGTTGTCGCCCGCCACGAGGCCAGTCACGGTGAAGCTGCTGAGCTGCGCGGTGGTCGTGCCGTCGTAGACCTTGTTCTCGCCCACGGCCGCGATCGTCACCGGCTTCGGCGTGATGTTGACCCAGTCGCCCACGCCGCTGCCGAGCGTGTAGTTGCCGGACAGCGCGCCATTGTTGCCGCTGAGCGTATAGCCCGAGAGGCCGTTCGCGGCAAATGGCTGCTGGACGTTCACGTTCTTGCTCGCAAGCGTGCCAGTGCCGGAGAGCGTAAGCGTTTCGCCGTTCACGCCGGTGAGCACGCCGTTATTGCCGAACAGACTGGCGGCAGCGCCGGTCGTGCCGTCGTACACGCGCGTGCCCTGCAGGATCAGGATGTACGGCAAGATGTCCGCGCTGGCCGTTGCGGTGGCGTTGTAGGTGTAGTTGCCCGCGTCAGCGCCGCTCGCCGTGATGCCGCTTATCGTGACCGGAATACCCGTGCCCGCGTTCGGCGTGGAGAAGTTCGCACTACTGAAGCCGAAATTCACGGTGTCGCCCGCCAGCACGCCAGTTGGCGTGATCGTCGCCGTGGCCGCGGTCGTGCCGTTGTAGTAGCGGCTTTGCGCCGTCGCGCTGACCGTGATCGCAAGGGGATTGATGGTCACCCAGTCGGTGCCGCCCGCGAACGTGTAGTTGCTGGCCAGAGCGGCGCCGTTGCCCGTGAGCGTGAAGCCAGCAAGGCCATTGGCCGCGAACGGCACCTGCGAGCCCGCGTTCTTCGTTGAGAGCGTGCCGGTGCCCGAGAGCGTGAGCGTTTCGCCGTTCACGCCCGTGAGCACGCCACTGCTGCCGAACAGGCTCGCAGCGGCGCCCGCGGTGCCGTCGTAGGTGCGCGAGCCGGTGAGGTTCAGCACGACGGGCAGGATGTTCGCCGTCGCCAGCGCAACGGCGTTGTACGTGTAGTTGCCCGCGTCCGCGCCGCTCGCCGTGATGCCGTTCACCGTGACGGTAATGCCGTTGCCTGCGTTCGGCGTGGCGAAATTCGCACTGCCGAAGCCGAAATTCACGGTGTCGCCCGTGAGCACGCCGTTGCTGCCGATCGTCGCCGTGGCGGCCGTCGTGCCGTCGTAGGTCTTGTTCTGCGCGGTCGCGCTCACGACGATGGGCCGCGCCGTGATATCGCCTGTCAAGCCGGTGGGTTGCGTGAGCACGTAGTTGCCGGCGTCGGTCCCGCTGATGGTCATCGTCGCCGCCGTGACGGACTTGCCGGTGCCCACGTTCTTGTCGGAGAACGTGCCCGTGGTGTCGTTGCCGAGCGTCACGCTGTCGCCCGCGAACACACCGGCGAGCGTCGCGCCGCTCAGCGTGGCGTTCGTCGTGGCGTCATAGACCTTCGTGTTCACCGAGGTGCCGTTGACGGTGAGCGTCGCCGGCGTAATGTTGACCCAGTCCGCGCCGCCCGCGAACGTGTAGTTGCTGGCCAGCGCGCTGCCGTTGCCCGTGAGTGTGAAGCCCGCAAGGCCGTTCGCAGCGAACGCCTGCTGCGTGTTCACGTTCTTGCTCGCGAGCGTACCGGTGCCTGAGAGCGTGAGCGTTTCGCCGGCCACGCCCGTCAACGTGCCATTGTTGCCGAACAGGCTCGCGGCGGCGCTGGTCGTGGAGTCGTACACGCGCGTGCCGGTGAGGTTCAGCACATAGGGCGTAATGTTGGCCGTGGTCGTGGCGGTCGTATTCGTGAACGTGTAATTGCCTGCGTCGGCGCCCGATTCGTTGATGCCCAGAACCGTCACCGTCTTGCCCGTACCCACGTTCTTCGTATCGAAATCGGCGGACTGATCGCTGAAGCTCACCTGGTCGCCCTGCACGATGCCGGGGCTGCCGAGCTGCACAGTGGCCGTGGTCGTGCCATCGTAGACCTTGTTGCTGGCCGTGGCCTGCACCGTGACGCCAAGCGGCGTGATGTTGGCCGTGAGGCCGCTGGGCTGCACCAGCACGTAGTTGCCCGCGTCGGTGCCCGAGATCGTCATGCTCGTGGTCACCGGCTTTGCGCTGCCTACGTTCTTGTCGTTGAACAGACCCTGGGAGTCGTTGCCCAGCGCTACGGTGTCCGAACCAAGCACCCCGCTGAGCGTGGCGCCGAGCAATTGCGCAATGGCATTGCCGTCGTAGACCTTGTTTTGGGCGACCGTGTTGAGCACATTCAGCGTGGCGGGCGTGACGGTGACCCAGTCGGTGCCGCCGACGAGCGTGTAGTTGCTCGTCTTCGCCGCGCCGTCGGCGGTCAACGTGTAGCCGCTCAGGCCGTTCGTCGCGAATGGCTTCTGGTTGCCCACGTTCTTGTCCACCAGCTGGCCGGTGCCGGTGAGTGTGAGCGTCTCGCCATTCTGCCCTTGCAGCACGCCGTTGGTGCCGAACAGGGTCGCAGCGGCAGTGGCCGTGGTGTCGTACACCCGCGTGCCCTGCAAGTTCAATACGCGTGGCGTGATATTGGCCGTGGTGTCCGCGGTAGTGTTGGCGAACGTGTAGTTGGCCGCGTCGGCGCCGCTCGCCGAAATGCCGGTCACGTGCACCGCGAGGTTGTTGCCCACGTCAGACTGGGAAAAGTTGGCCGCCTGGTCGCTGAACGTCACCTGGTCGCCCGCCACCACGGCGGCGCTGGACAGATTGACCTGTGCCGTGGTCGTGCCGTCGTACTGCTTGTTGATGCCGGTGGCCGTGATCGTCACGCCCAATGGCGTGATGCTCGCGAAAATGCCGGTCGGCTGGATCAGCGTGTAGTTGCCGGCGTCCGTGCCCGAAATCGTCATCTGGGTGGAAACCGGCTTGTTGGTACCGACGTCCTTGGTATTGAACAGCCCCGTCGCGTCGTTGCCGAGCACGACGGTGTCGCTGCCGATCACCCCGCTCAGCAGGGCGTTCTGCAAGGTCGCCGTTCGCGTGCCGTCGTAGACCTTGTCGAGCGCGGTCGTATTGAGCACCGTGAGCATGGCGGGCGTGATGGTCACCCAGTCGGTGCCGCCTGCGAGCGTGTAGTTGCTCGCAAGGCCCGTGCCGTTGGCAAGCGCCAGCGTGCCGAGATTCGAAAACGGCACCTGGGTGCCCACGTTCTTGCTGGTCAACGTACCGGTGCCCGTGAGCGTGAGTGTCTCGCCATTGACGCCGTCGATCACGCCCGCGCTCGAGAACAGACTCGCGTTGGCGCCCGTCGTGGCGTCGTACACGCGCGTGCCGGTGAGGTTGATGATCTTCGCCGTGATCTCGCCGAGCGTGCCGGTGGCCTGGGTCGGCAGGCTGTAGTTCGAGAGGTTCGTGCCGACCGGCGACGTATAGTCCGATGGCTCGAGCGTCGCGCTCACGCCCACATGCGTACCCACATTCGGCGAGAAGTAGCCGCTCGCCGCAGTCTGCGTAATCGTCGCGCTCTGGTTGCCCACGAAGCCCGTAATGGTGAAGTCCGACGCGCCGAGCGTGACCGACGTCGTACCATCGTACTGCTTGATGGGGTTGCCGGTGATGCTCACCGTGAGCGGCGCCGGCGTGATGTTCGCGAACAGGTTCGACGGCTGCGAGACGCTGTAGTTGCCCGCCTGCGCGCCGCCCAGGGTGAAGCCGGCCGCGCTCACCGCCAGGTTGGTGCCCACGTTCGGCGTACTGAACTGCCCCGTTGCGCTGCCCGACGAGAGCGTGACCTGGTCGGTGCCGAGCACGCCCGCGAGCGTGACGTTGCCGGTGCTGATCGTAGCGGCCGTCGTGCTGTCGTACACCTTGTTGTTCGCCACCGCACCGTTGATGGTGAGCGGCGCGGGCGTGATATTCGCGCTCAGCCCGGTGATGGTCTGCAACGTGTAATTGCTGGCCGCGCTGCCGGAAATGCTGAAGCCGTTTGCCGTCACGGCAATGCCGTTGCCGACGTTGGACTGGGCGAAGGTGCCCGAGGTGGACGTGGTGAGTGTGACGTTGCCCGCATCGGATGGCACCAGACCCGAGAGCGCCGCGCTGCTCACGTCGAGCGTGTCGGCGGTCGTCGTGTCGTAGACCTTGTTGGTCGCGTGCGCGTTGATGACGTACAGCGGCGCAGGCGTGATGATCCCCGGGCCCGAGGCCGTGGTGGGCAACAGGTAGTTGCTGAGCAGCGTGCCGCTGTTGGCGGTGTAGTTGCCCGGCACGAGCGATCCGCTGACGATCCAGTTGCCCGCGTTCGCGCTCGCGTAATTGAACTGCGTGGTCGGTGTAATGGTCGCGCCCTCGCCGCTCACCATGCCGATGACCTGCAGGTTGCTGCTGCCCACCGGCGCGAGCGTGGTCCCGTTATAGACCTTCCTGGGCAGGCCGATGATCGCGACCGTGAGCGGGGCGGGCAGAATCGTGCCCGTGCCGTAGGCCGAGATCGGGAACGAATAGTTGTTGAGGTTGGTGCCGGCGCCGGGTGTCAGTTCGGACTGCGTAAGGCTCGCCGTAACCGCCTGGGACCCTGCGTTCTTCGTTGCATAGTTCCCGGTAATGGTTTGATTGACCGTCGCGCTGTCGGTCCCAACGAAGCCTGTAAACGTGAAATCGCTCGCGGGAATCGTGGCGATCGTGTTGCCGTCATAGGTCTTCGACGGGTTGTCCGTGATCTGCGCCGTTACCTCGCCGCTGATCGGCCGCTTCACGATCGTGCCCATGCCCGTCGCGGTGGTCGGCAACGCGTAGTCGGAGAGGAGCGTGTTCGGGCCGGCCTGGTAGGCGCTGCCCGGTATGGTCGCGCTTACGCCCTGATAGCCGACGTTGGGCGTCGCGTAGGTGCCCGTCGGCGGGTAGGGATTCAGGGTGATGAACTCGCCGGGAATGGCGCCGGTCACCTGGTAGTTGTTGCTGCTGAGCGAGGCGGTCGCGGTGCCGTCGTACACCTTGGTCGGGTTGTTGATGATGCTTACTTCGACCGGTGCGGGCGTGATGACACCGCTCGTGCTGGTCACGGTGGCCGGGAACGTGTAGTTCGACATCGACGTGCCGGCCGCCGGCACGAAATCGGAAGCGGTGAGCGCCGCGTCAATCGGGATGTTGGTGCCCGCATGCTGCGTCGCATACCCTCCCGACACCTGGCCGATGGTCGCGCTCTGGCCGCCCACGAAGCCCGAAATGGTGTAGTTCGACTGGTTCAGCTGGACCGCTGTGGTGCCGTCGTAGACCTTGGTCGGCGAGCCGAGGAAGGTGATCGTCAGTGGCGCCGGGGTGATGTTCGCGGTGAGGCCCGTGATCGGCGCAATGGAATAGTTGCCCGCCGCCGTGCCGGACAGCGTCAGGCCGCCGACCGAGACAGTGAGATTGTTGCCCACGTTGGACTGGCTGAACGTACCCGTGGACGTGCTCGACGAAAGCGTGACGTTGCCTGCGTCGGAGGCAATGATCCCCGAGACCGCCGCGCCGCCGACGTTCAGCGTCGCAGTGGTCGTGGCGTCGTACACCTTGTCGTTCGCGCTCACGCCCGTAACGGTCAGGAGTTTCGGCGTGATGTTGGCGTTGAGGTAGGCCGGCACCGAGATCGTATAGTCGCCGGCCTTGGCGCCGGTCAGCGTGAGACCCGTGGGGACCACGGAAATCGCATTGCCCACATTGGACGTGGCGAACAGGCCAGCCGCGTTGCTCGCGTCGAGCGAGACCTGCCCGCTGTCCGAACTGACGAGACCGAAGAGCGCGGCGCCGCTCGCGTCGACCGTGGCGGCGCGCGTGCCGTCATACACCTTGTTGCTGGCGATGAGCCCGGTCACGTTGAGCGGCGCGGGCGTGATGGTGCCCGTGCCCGTCGCCGAGGTCGGCAGCGTGTAGTTGGCAAGGTTCGTGCCGGTGTTCGCCGCGAAATTGGTCGATGTGAAGCTCGCGTTGACCGCAATGCCCGTGCCGGCATCCACGCTCGCGTACGAAACGGAACTGGCCTGGTTCACGCTCGCGCCCTGCCCGGCCACAAAGCCCGTGAAGCTGTAGTTGCTGGCCGTGAGCGGCGCCGAGGCCGTGCCGTCGTACACCTTGGTCGGGTTGTTGACGATGCTGACCGTGAGCGGCGCGGGCGTGATCGTGCCGATATCGGCCGAGGCCGTGCCTTTGGCCTGGTAGCCGTAAGCCGGAATGCCGGTCGACGTGTTGATGACGACGCCCGCAAACGTCGTCGGCGAGTTCACGGTGATGTTCGTGCCCGCGTTGGAGGTCGCATAGGTGCCCGTGGCGCTCGCGACGACATCGCCGTTCACAAGCCCCGTGGTTTGCAGATTCGCGTTGGTCAGGTTCGCCGTGGTCGTGCCGTCGTAGACCTTGGTCACGTTGCCCGTGAGGCCGGTCAGCGTGATCGTCGGCGCAAGGCTGTAGAGAAAGCCGTTGCCGGAGGCCGCAGGCGTCGTGCCATAGGGCGCGTTGTACTGGATGTACGAGGGCGCGAGACCGCCGGTCGTGTCGAGCCGCGGGTCGCTCGAGTAGATCAGCCAGGGCGCCGAGGTGCCCGTGCTCACGGCCGCGCTGCCCGCGTTGTTCACGAAATTCGCTTTCGTCGCCAGCACGACGCCAGCGCCGCCCGTCACCGCGCCGCCCGCGGCGATCGTCAGGTTGCCCGTGCCCGCCTGCATGTTGACGGCGCCCGCGCCGGTCACGGGCGCGTTCACGAAGATCGCGTTGAGCGCCTCGAGCGTCAGGCTCGCGGCTGCGTTGGTCCAGCTGATGGCCGCGTTGACGTTGATGTCGCCCGCGCCGGGCGATTGCACGCCGGCGCCCGAGGTGCCCGTTGCCGTTGTCTGCTCCACGACGTTCGTGCCGCCGTTCAGCGTGCTCGAAATCTGGCTGGCCGCATTGGCGTCGATGGTCAGGTCCGTCGGGTCGACGAGCCAGGTGCCGGCCCGCCCGAACGGCGCCGCCGCCGTGATGTGCGCGTCGGGCGCAATGTTGAAATGCGCCGCCGATGTTTCGATCGAGCCCCCATCGCCGCCGTTCGGTGCGCTCGCATCCAGCGTGCCGCCAACGTTGACCTGCCCGGCTGTCATGCCGCCCAGCAGGACGATCTTGCCCTCTTGATCGGCCACCGTCTGGGCGCGAATCTTGCCGGTGTTGTTGACTGCACTGGCGAGAAGCGCGTCTTTCGCGCCAGCGGTCATGATGACCTGCCCGCCGTCGGCCACGATCAGTTGCCGGTTCTCGGCGAGGTTGTCGAGTGTGCTCGCATCGACCTGAATGTGGACGAGGCGTGAACCGTCGAACGTGAGGGTTGCCGCGCTTCCCCCCGCGAGGGCGACCGTGCCGAGCCGCGCGCTGATGACGCCCTGGTTCGATACGCGGTTGCCAAGGAGTGCGACATATCCCCCATCGGCCGCGGTAATCGTGCCCTGATTGACGACGCTGCCCTGCCCGCTGCCGCTGAAGCGGCGGTTGTTGCTGCCGAGGCTGGCGGGGTCGACGTCGAGCGCGGAGGCCACGATGCCGCCGACGTTCACGCGCGCAGACGGGCCGAACAGCACGCCGTTGGGATTGATGAGCCAGACCTGGCCGTTCGCGTTGAGATTGCCGAGAACGGCGCTCGGCGTGCTGCCGAGGATACGGTTGACCGCGAGCGAACTGCTGCCAGGCTGAACGAAGTCGACCGTCTGGCCCGCACCCACATTGAAGCTGCGCCAGTTCAGCTGCAGCGTCTGGCTGGTTTGCTGGATCGTGGTCGTCGAGCCCGACTGCTGGATCGAACCGGCGCCCGAAACGATCTGGCCGCCGCTCGGTCCGCCTGCTGCGTACGCCGCGCCCACCCACAGAAGCGGCGCGCCCGCGAGAACGATCGCGACAAGGCGGCGGACACCGTTGCGGGTTCGACAAGCGCCGCTGCCCGCACGCCGGCACGCGAGTTCCGAAACGACGACCCATTGCCTGAGCGACCGGTTCCAGCACAACTGGTAGATGTGATTCATGGCATCGCCCATCCTCAGCGTGGTACCGGACCAGACAACGCAGCAGCGGATGCAGGCGAGACCCATGACGAGCCGCACGCCAACCCGCTCGCCGTGGCAGTCCGCATCCGGTTGCCGGGTTCGAATCATCGATCCCAGTAGCGCGTTGTGTAAGTTTTGGTAATTCGACGCAACGCTGCCATAGGGATTAAGGGCAAATCCGTTGCCCGATGGGGCAATCGCTGGCGACAAGGCGGGATGATGCGGCGCGGATTCCGGAACGTTGTCGAGTCAAACCATGGACTCCGTAGTTTTTTCCTTTCTGTCATCCGGAGTGCCAATGCTTGCCACGTGCCTTAGAATCAATGCGGTCCGACCCCTGACTACACAACAACGTTTGAGGAGTTGAGATGGCACAGCTGGTCCACCACCCCGTCTATTTGTTTGTCCTGCTGATCGTGCTGCTCTGCGTCGCTGCCGCGCTCGGCGCGCTTGTCTTGCAACGTGTCTTTCCGCTCGCGGACGACTCACGGGACAACTACAACGTCATACAGGGCGCCACCCTCACGCTGCTCGCGCTATTGATTGGTTTTACGCTGTCCATGGCCGTGAGCCGGTACGACCAGCGCAAGAACTACGAGGAAGAGGAAGCCAACGCGATCGGCACGCAATATCTGCGCGCAGACCTGCTCGGCGAAGCCGATGCGCCGAAGGTCAGAGCACTGCTCGCGAAATATGTCGCGCTGCGCATTGCCTACTACAAGACGCGCGACACAAACGAACTCGAAACGCTCAACAACGCAACGTCCAGCCTTCAGGGGCAGTTGTGGGCAAGTGTGCGTGACCCGGCTATCGCGCGGCCCACGCCGATCTCGGCGCTCGTGGTGTCCGGCATGAACGACGTGCTGAATTCTCAGGGCTATACGCAGGCGGCGTGGCTAAACCGCATTCCGCTTTCTGCCTGGGGATTGATGATGGCGATCGCTTTCTTCAGCAATCTCATGCAGGGATATGGCTCGCGTGGCAGCACGGGGCGGCGTGTCTTGTTGTTCGCACTGCCTATTACCGTCGCGCTTTCGTTGTCGCTGATTGCCGATATCGATAGTCCGCGCGGTGGACTGATTCGTGTCGTGCCCGTCAATCTGATTTCGCTGCAACAGTCATTTGGCTCGACGCCATAACGCGTGCAGCAGGCCTGGGCGCTTGCGCTGCCCAGGCCGCCCCCACCTTAGTGCATGTCTCCAACGCTCACGCGATCGGACAGCGCATTCGTGTCACGCGACGACGACGCGGCCCGGATCTCATAGCTTCCGCCATGCACCTGCCACGCGTGCGTCGTGGCATTCCATGTCGCAAGGCGCCGCGCCGGAATGACCACACTCACCTGTTGCGACTGCCCAGGCCGCAAAGCGACCTTCGCCCAGCCCACGAGGCGCTGCGGCGGCTCGCCCAACCCCGGCGGCAGCGTTGCATACACCTGGGCCACTTCCGCCCCGGCACGCGAGCCCGTGTTGGCAACGGTGAACGTGGCGATCACGTTGCCGCCATGATCGGTACGCGTTCTGAGCCCAGAGTACGAATATGTCGTATAGGAGAGGCCGTAGCCGAATGGGAACAAGGGGTCGATGTTTTTCGCATCGTACCAGCGGTATCCCATCAGCAGTCCTTCGCTATAAACGACGTTGAGATTGTTGGGGTCGATCGTCGGCTGCGGCAGATCGGCTTCCTGCCGCGGGAACGTGACCGGAAGCTTGGCGGACGGATTCACGTCACCGAACAGGATGTCCGCAATCGCCTGACCGCCTTGCACGCCCGGATACCACGATTCCACTACGCCGTGAACGCTGGCGAGCCATGGCATCGTGACCGGACTCCCGTTCTCCAGCACGACGATGATCCGCTTGGCCTTCGCGGCCACTGCGTTGATCAGCGCGTTCTGGTCGTAAAGCTGATTGCTCGGGTCCACCTTGTTGTCCGGCAAGGACAAGCTGGCCAGGTCCGTGCCCTCGCTCTCCCACTGCGTGGCGAACACGATCGCCACGTCGGCGCTGGCCGCTGCGCTCGCCGCTGCCGCAGCATTCGTGCCGTCGAAGAACGTGACAGTAGCCTGCGGCGCCTTGGCCTTGATCGCGTTGTACGGCGAGGACTTATACCAGGTCGCACAACTCGATAGCAGCGGATTGCCGGACTGACACCCCGCTACCGCATTGCCGTCTGCCGCGGGCACGCCGCCCGACCCGCCACCGGACAGCACGCCAACGTCGGCATGCCCGCCAATGACGACGATCGAGTGCAGGCCGCCAGCGGCGAGCGGAAGGACCGGCTGATTGCTGCCCGCTGCCGCGCCATTCTTCAGTAGAACGATTGACTCGTGCGCCACGGCCAAAGCGTCACGGTTGCCTGCCGTCTGGTCGACCGAGCCGCCGGGGGTCGGCGGATTGTCCATGACGCCAAGGGCGATCATGGTGCGAAGCTTGCGAAAGACCATGTCGTTCAGGCGGGAAACCGGAACGCTACCGGCCTGGACCGCGGCCTTGAGTGCGCTGCTGAAATAGGACTGAATGCCAAAGCCCGCCCCTGCCGCGCCAAGGTCGCCGGGCTGTTCTTCATCGAGACCCGCCAGCGCGGACGCGACGGTAGTATGGTTGGCCGTCCAGTCCGATTGAACCTTGCCCTTGAATCCCCACTCGGTCTTCAGGATGGTCGTGAGGAGTTCCGGGTTCTGGCACGCATACACGCCGTTGATCAGGTTGTACGAGCACATCACGTTGCCGGGATGCCCCTCGCGCACGGCAATTTCGAATGCCAGCAGCTCCGTTTCCCGCATCGTCCGTTCATCGACCACGGAGTTACTCGTCATCCGGTTCGTTTCCTGGTCGTTCATCGCGTAGTGCTTCACCGTCGCGATCACGTTCTGCGACTGCGTCCCCATGGTGCGGGCGGCGCTCATCGTGCCGCTCAGGACCGGATCTTCGCCCATGTACTCGAACGTGCGGCCGTCACGCGGCTCACGTGCGAGATTGACGCCGCCCCCTAATCCCTCCGCATAGCCGAGCACGCGCAGCTCGCGCGCAATACGCGCACCGTAGGCTCCCGCGAGCGCCACGTCCCAGCTCGAGGCAAGCCCGATCGGCGCAGGAAAGGCCGTGGTATGCGCGTTCTGCACGTTCACGCCGCCAGCCGAATCGGCGGTAGCCAACGCAGGAATGCCCAGACGGCTCACGCCGGGAATGTAACCGGCGCCCTGCACCCACGAAGGAAACGGGCCACCGAGACCGACGGTGGGAATACCCGTTCCGTGCACCAACTGGATTTTCTCGTCGAGCGTCAGTTGGGAGACCAGCACTGCCGCGCGCCGGTCGGCAATATCGCCCTTTTCTTTCCATTCGGCGGCCGGCTGTGCCGCACCTGAAGCCTGGGAAAAGAACTGCGACACAATCGAAAATGGGTTGGCGCCCCAGGTGTTGCCGGTGGCGGCTTGATCCGCGTATGCCACGGAGCCGGCGCACAATGTGCCGGCGACCGCAATCGCTATTTGCTTCGCATTCCTCACAGTGTCTCTCCAGATTTGCCGATTGTATGAGCGATGACCCGCAGGATTGCGGGGCCGTAATCGGACTACATTTTTCTTCTTGTTTTGTGTTGAATTACCCTACGTAGCGTGATGACGATATCACCCGGAGAAACGTTTGCGCTTATCGTGCCGTCGCGGAACTTAACCTTGCGTCGCGAGATCAGGGTTTGCCTTAACCCTGCGTCATCGGCCAATTCGCCGCCACCTTGCAGGCAGATTACGGTTTTGTCGCGCAGGCTCACGGCCCATGCGAATCGAATCATGCCCGCTCAAAACGCGGGCGCATGAGGCCATTTGAGGTTTGAAACAAGGATGCTAAAGTCAGCAGCTACCAGCGGTTAGCCGAGGCGACGTTTCCCCGTTCCATGGTGTCTCCCATGACGACCGATCAAAAGACCGTTTCAAACGTCCTTGCCCAACTTTCACTCAAATCCGCAGTTGAACACGGCATGTCGCCGCACGATTTCACGCGCCTAACTGGCATCACGGAGGCCGAACTCGCGCATCCCGACGGACGCATACCGGCGCACAAGCACATTGCGATGCTCAATCTGCTTGAGCCTGGCTACCAGGCTTCGGAGCGGCTCGAAATTTTTTCCAGTTACTCCTTTCGCGCGCCCATTAGCACGTTATTGGCCATCGTCACGAATAGCCCGACACTCACAAAGGCCTTTGAGCAGTTCCTGCGTTACCGGGTCCTGATCGGAAATGTCGATACCGTGAAAGTCAAGCGCGCTGGCCTGACTTTCGAATTCGAATACGTGCAGGACGGCGCGCGCAAGAGTTCGTCGAGCGCCTTCTACAATTTTCTGCTGCTCACCCGCCTGGCCGAACAGTACAACGACGACGAACCGTACCCCACCCAGATCGAGCTGACTGGCGACGCATTTGCGCCGGTTTCCCAGCTATCGCACCTGAGCGGCGCGACGGTGAAATTCAGGCAAAGCCGCAACCGCATGCTGATGAAAACCGGGGCGGCGGACATGCCGTATCGAAAGTACAACGAGATCACGGAAAATATTCTCTGCGCTCAGGCCGATGCCGATATCCGGCGCTTTCTTATCGGCCATTCCTTTTCTTCGCGGATCGAAGATTTCGTGACGAAGATGATTCGCGAGGCGCATGCCGGCCTGCCATTTTCGAACCCGATGGAGGAAGTCTGCGGCCGGCTTGGCATTTCACGCTCAACCCTGCACCGGCGCTTGCAGGGTGAAGGAACGAACTTCCAGGCGATCCTCTCCCATGCGCGGCTCGAGGAAGCGAGGCGCCTGCTGCCGCTGGCCGATTATTCGGTTGCGGCAGTGAGCGATCTTCTCGGCTTTTCCTCTCCTTCCGCGTTCTCGCGTTTCTTTCTCGAGAACAGCGGCAAGTCTCCTTCGCGCTACAAATTCGAAAACTGCCGGTTCTAGTTGGGTTTTTCAGACACACTGTGATTGCGCTGTCCGCGTTCGAATCGATAGCCGGAGGGCGGGTGCGCGCGCGGGATCGATGCGCCGTCACCGATCGTTATCTCCGGGACAAACACAAAAAAATGCCACGCGTTTATCGGGAGCCCACGAGGCAATGAGTACCTTCCCCTTCGTTCCGCTTTCCGGAGAAAAGGCCAGCGACGATGCGTTCATTGGCGAGGCGCCGGCGTTTCGTCAGCTGGTCAGGATGATCGACCGCGTCGCGCCCACCGATCACGCCTTGCTCATCATCGGGCCCACCGGGTCGGGCAAGGAAGGGGTCGCGCGCCGCGTGCACACGCGCAGCGCGCGCCACGATCAACCGTTCGTCGACATCAACTGCGGTGCGATTCCCGAGCATCTCGTCGAAGCGGAACTGTTCGGGCATGTCAAAGGCGCGTTTACCGGCGCCGGCGAGACGCGCCCGGGGCTCTTGCAGCAGGTCGGCAAAGGCACGCTGCTGCTCGACGAGATCGGCGAGTTGCCGCTCGCGCTGCAGCCCAAGCTCCTGCGCGCACTCGAAACGCGGACGTTCCGCCCGGTCGGCGGCTCGTCGAGCCTGCGTTTCGAGGGCCGAGTAGTCGCATCGACTCACCGGGATCTGCGCGAACTCGCGCACCAGGGGCTGTTTCGCGAGGACCTGTTTTACCGGCTCGCGGTGTTCGTGCTGGCCGTGCCCGGGCTCGACCAGCGCGTCGAGGACATTCCTGCGCTCGTCGCCCATTTCGCCGCGCAACAAGCGCGCCGCATCGAGTTTTCGCCGGCCGCCCTCAGGCGGCTCGGCCGGCATGCGTGGCCGGGCCATATCCGGCAATTGCGTAATTTGATCAGTCAGCTAAGCGTGCTCGCCGAAAAGCCACTGATCGATGAAGACACGCTGGAGCCGTTTCTTCTCAGCGAAACGGCCGGAGCGGTTTCGCGCGCGGCGCTCGCCGACATGCTGCTGCAACTCGAGGGACGCGACAAGCTCGCCGCCGCCGAAGACCTCCTCATCGACCGCGCGCTGGAGCGAACCGCGGGGAACAAGAGCGCCGCCGCCAGCTTGCTCGGTGTCGGGCGCAAGACGGTCGAGCGGCGCCTCAAGTCGCGCGAGGAAGACCATCGCGAAGCACACAAGAGTCTCGAACATGCACGCGCGCTGATCGAAGCATCGCGCTTTTCCGAAGCCATTGCGCATTTGCGGCGTTGCCTCGATGTGCTGCAGACAAGCCGCGACGAGGCCGCCACGCGGCGCGCCCAGTTCGACGCCTACCGGCTGCTCGGCATGAGCCTGCGCAGCGTGCACGGCTGGCTGTACGCGGAAGCAACGGCGTGCTACGCCGCGGCGCTCGAGATCGGCGAAGGGATCTGCGAACCTGGCGAAATCGCCGCCATCCAGTTCGGCGTGTGGACCACCCAGTTGACCACGCTTCAACTCAAGCAGGCGCGCGCGAGCGCACAGGAGATGCTGCAGCGCGCCCAGAACAGCGGGGAGCGCGTGTCGCTCGACGAAGCACACGTTGCGATGGCCAACACCCTGTACTGGCTCGGCGACAGCGAAGAAGCACTGGCCTGCCTCGCACGAGGCCATCTGCTCGGCGTAACGCGAGACGATGTGCGCACGGGCTCGCAGGGCATCGATCTGGCAAGCCTCGCGCTGACCTTCGAGGGGCTGGCCGCCTACCAGATCGGCGAGTTCGCGCAAGCGCGGCGCGCGATGGAAATGCTGATCCTGCGCGCAAGCGAGCCGGGTACGCATGCCTTGGCGCATGCCGTCAATCTGCAGGGCGCCGCGTGGCTCGCGTGCCTTTTCGACGATCAGGCGCGGCGCGGGCCGCTCGCAAGCGAGCTCGAGTCGGTGTCGATCGCCAACGGCTTCACGTTCTATCGCGGCATGGGGCAGATACTCCGTGGCTGCCATCTCAGCGAGCTAGGCATGAACACGGAAGCCGAAGCCGTCATGCTCGACGGCTACGACAACCACATGGTCTGCAACGGCGGCGCGCTGTTCTATTCGTTCAAGATGTGGCGGCACGGCGAACTGCTGCTGCGTTCCGGCCGTGCTCAGCAATGCGAAACGATGCTGGCCGCCGCAGTCGACGAAACCCTCGCGCGCCAGGAGCGCGCCCATCTTGGCGAGCTGCTGGTCACGCGCGCGCGGGCGCAGTGGGCGCTAGGCGATCTCACGTCCGCCGAGCAGGGATTGCGCACCGCCCTTTCTACGGCGCTCGCGTTCGGGTCGGTGCCCGCGCGTGTGGAGGCCGCGCACTATCTGGCCGACCTCTTGCGCGCCACCGGCCGCCGCGCCGAAGCAGTCGACACGCTCGCTCGCGGGCTGCGGGACCAGACGGCGGATTCCACCAGCCGTATTGCGCTCGCCATGGCGTTGCTGGCCGAACTGCGCCACGAGGCGTCTCGCGAAGCGAGCGACCAGGGAACTGCCGCGGGCGGCTAAGTCACCCAGTTAAGTCACCCAGTTAAGTCCCCCCGATAAAACACGCTGCACAGTCACGCCGGGATCTGGACGAAATCGTCCACTCCCGGCCATCTCTGCGGACGAAATCGTCCTGCGCCACCCTCTCACTCGCTGCCGGAGCCCTTCGCCATGGGGCTGCGCAGCGTTGGCGCGATCGTTGCTTACTTCCGGTATTCGGGACCGGAATGAACGGCAACACGCGCGCATCGAAATCACGACGGGGTCGCGATGCAAATCGCAAAACGTAATTCGCGCGCGCACGGCAGAGATATTCGACGGCAAGGCAAAATAATGATAATTGCAATTGAACCAGAAACATTCCAGCGACCACAGTCCGTCAATCCCGATGTGAAAGGCGTGACGACACGCGAGGACGCTAAAAGCGGGGCTCGGGGACAAAGTGCCTATACGGCGAAAAACCTCGATGCGGCCATCACGCACCTGGAAACCGCCATCACCGTCGATGACAACATCGCCGTGTTCGGCCGCCGCTATTGGCTCGCGCGCGTCCAGCGAATCGCGTCCACGCCGGAGATCATGCCCGCCCAGGCCTGCCGCCTTCGGCACTTGCTGGATCGGCTCAACGACGAGCGTCTGCACGCAGGCGCTTGAGCGCAACGCCACATCACAAAGGCGTCAGTGCGCAGGACCAAAGAAGGCCTGCGCACCCTCCGAGGGTGTCAGCCCGGCAACGAAATAGCCTTCGAGGCGCTCGGCCTTGGCGTCGTCGAGCAGGAACGGCGGACGCACGAGCCCTTGCGCTACAGCGTGGTCGTACCACTTGCTCATCCAGTCGCGGAGTTTCGTTTCGTATTGGGACGGCAATTCGTCCGGCGCGATCTCTTCCATGCGCAATCTCCGCTCGCGGCTCAACTGCCGCCAATTTCCTGTCACTCCGCGCGCCACCCCATCGAAGGACGCAGGACGTCGGGGGGAAACACTTGCCACCCACGGTCGGGATGGCGGAAGAAAAACAGCGCGCGTGGCCCGTCCGTTGTCTGCGCCTCGATGAACACGCTCGCAATCCGCCCGGACGGCGCGCGATGCACCGTCACGACCCGCACTGTCTGTCTGCTGGTGGGGTTCAGCCACTTCACGACCGCTGCCCCTAACGACTGCCGCACCGCCATCGCTTTCCCCCCACGCTTCACGTGAGATCATCGTAGGCAGCCGCTAAACCGGCCGCCATCGGGACGGGTAGATAGTTCCCTCGGGAATGGCTGGTTCGCTTGTCAGGATTTCCTTCTCGACGCGCATGGCCGCCGTCTACTCGCCAACCAGACCGTGCCGGATCGCATAGCGGATCACCTCGGCGTTATTGCCCAGGCCGAGCTTTTGCATGAGCCGCATCTTGTGCGTGCTGATCGTCTTGGCGCTGAGTGCGCACGCGTCGGCAATGTCGTTGATGCTCTTGCCCGACGCGAGCATTTGCAGCACCTGGAATTCGCGGTCGGAGAGCACCTCGTGTGGAGGCACGTCGCCCGAGTGCTTCTCGAACACCATGGCGTCGACGAGCTTCGGGTCGATAAAGCGCCCGCCGTCTGCGAGCTTGCGAATCGCGGCCAGCAGCACGTCGGGATCGCTGTCCTTCGTCACATAGCCCGTGGCGCCCGCCCGCAGCGCGCGCGACGCGACCTGCGCTTCGTTATGGATGCTGAGCACGAGCACCGGCAACGCGGGTTCCTCGGCGCGTACGCGGCGGATGAGATCGACGCCGCTGATGCCCGGCATCGTCATGTCCAGCAGCAACAGGTCGATCTCACAGGTCCGCAGCTTTTCGATCACCTCCGAACCCTGCCCGGCCTCCGCCGTCACGACCATGTCGGCAGTCGTCGCGAGGATCTGCTTGAGTCCGCCACGCACGATGGCATGGTCATCGGCGATAAGTATCCTGATCATGGTTGTTTTCGAGCGGAACATGAATCGAAATCGTGGTGCCGGACGCAATGCCAATGGTGGGATCTTTGCAAGGCTGACTGTCGATTCTCAACGTACCACCAATCAGCCTCGCACGCTCGGTCATGCCAAGCAGACCGTAAGCATACTTCGCATACGCGGCCGCTACGTCGAATCCACGGCCATCGTCGCGAACACGCAAGTCGAGCGAACCGCGCCCTGCGATGAGCGTGACCTCGACGCGCTGCGCCGCCGCGTGGCGCGCGACGTTCGTCAATGCGGCCTCCACGATGCGAAAGAGCGCCGTGGCCTGAGTGTCCGGCAACGCGGGCTCGCCACTCGAAGTGTGCAGTTCGCAAGGAATGGCGTTGTGCCGGCTCCATTGACCGGTCAGCCATTCGAGCGCCGAAACAAGGCCGAAATTGAGCGCGGCGGGCCGCAGGTGGCTGGCCACGTTGCGGACCATCCAGATCGTGCCTTCGACCAGTTCGCGCATGTCGTCAGCCCGGCCGATCGCCTCGGGATCGTCGGTGAGCCGCATCCTCAACAGCGAGACATCCATTTTCAGCGCGGTGAGCAACTGGCCCAGTTCGTCCTGGATCTCCCGCGCGCTGCGCTTGCGTTCGTCTTCGCGCATCCCTTCCAGATAGGCCGACAGTGCGCGCTGCTGCTCGCGCGCGCGCACGAGTTCGTCCTCCACGCACTTGCGGCCGGAAATGTCATGCAGGCCCACGTAAATGGCGGGCGCGCCGTCGTAGTTGGACAACCGCGCTGTGGCCATGGCCCAGAACTGCGTCCCGTCCGGACGGCGCAGTCTCACCTCCGCGTCGCCGAAGCTGCCTTGCGCGGCGAGACAGCGCACCAGCCGGTCGCGATCCTTCGGATCGACGTAGAAGTCGACAATATTGACGGTCGCGCACGCCGCTTCATCCACGCGAAACAACTCGCGAAACCGCGCGTTCGAATAGAGCAGATGGCCGTCGGGCATCGAGGTGATGCCCATCGCCACCGGGCCCGATTCGACGATGGCGCGAAAGCGCGTTTCGCACGCCTGCAGGCGGCGCTGCTGTATTGCGATCCGCTGGTGGGCCGAGCGCAACGCGATATGCGTGCGCACGCTGGCCATCAGTGCTTCGACGTGCACGGGCTTGCGTACATGGTCGGCTGCGCCGGCCCGGAACCCATCGGCCAGGTCTCGATGATTGCTTGCCGGCATCATGAGCACCACCGGAATATCGCGCGTGCGCTCGTCCGACTTCAGGCTGCGGCAGGTGGCCAGGGCGCTCACGCAGGCGGCCTCTGCATCGAGCAAAATCAGTTGAGGCTGGGACATGCACGCGCGCTCCAGCACTTCGAGGCCGTTGTTCGCCGCGAGCACCTGAAAGCCTTCCCATACGAGATGATCGGCGATCAAACGGGTCTCGTTCGGCGTAGCGCCTGCAACCAGAATCGTGCAGAGGCTCGCTGTCGTGGCCTGCGAATCAGTCATCATGCCCACGGTCGCTCCGGCCCTGGTTCCTTTGTATTGTCCTCGCTGCCGAAGCCATGGCCCTTCGGCAACCCTTTCTCACGTATGCAGGTAATACGTCGCCCAGCCCCCGCTAACCCTGCGTGCGCTACGTGGCGAACGACTGACGCATGGAGGTTTCCGCACGGTCGATCAGTTCATCGAGACTGCGAGCGAGTTCGCCAAGCGCGGACAACGCATACAGATCGAGTTTGTCCGCATGATTGCGGCGCAAGTCTTTCATGCTTTCCTGCAAACGACGTAGCGTGCCGGCGCGGCTGTCCAGCAGCGGCCAGCAGTGCATCAGATAAGCCAACGGTGTGAGATTGCGCGATTCGCACCACGTATCGAACAGCCGCGTGCAGATCGTGTTCACGTCCTGAACGCGCGCCAGACCGTCGCCCCACTCGGAAATCATCGCGCGTCGCCTCTGCCGCTTCGAAATGTGCTGACGTCATGATGAGCCCGCCAATGATCGCGTGCAGTCGTCCACGACTGCAAACGGCCAAGGGGAATGCTGAATTTCGTGTCAGGAAATCCTGAACATCAGGCTGCGATCGCCAATCGCGCCCTTGAATCTCCGCGTTCGATTATGACGCTCGCCCGAAGTAAAGCGGATTGTCGGCGAGATTACGTCGCGCTATGCTGCGCGCGACCGCCCCTTCCGTTCCACACAATGCCGCGCATGGCATACGCTGATTTCGTATGAACAGAAGACAGATGATCGCGCAATGCGTCGGCATAGGCGCGAGCCTCATGACGATGCGCTCGACCATGGCGTTGCCAGTCAACCGCCCGCCGGCAAGCGTCGTATTTCTGAATCCGGGCGAAAGCGTGGAACACGATACAGGCCAGCACTGGCAACTCGTGTCGCGCTTCATGGCCACGACGGCAAGACGTTTCGGCATGCAGCTGGAAGTGCTTTACGCCCAGCGCGATCATCTGCTGATGCTGCGCCAGGCCGAAGCGGTGGCCGCGCGTTCGGCCGCCCCCGACTATGTGGTGATCGTCAACGAGAAGATGGCCGCGCCCCAGATGCTGCAAACGCTGGCGCGCTCGCGAGCCAGGGTGCTGCTGATCCACAACGATCTGACCGAGGCCCAGCGCGCGCAAACGGGCAACGAGCGCGGCCGGATCGCGAACTGGATCGGCACCGTCACCGCCGATGCCGAGCGCGGAAGCTTTCGGCTCATGGACTACCTGAGCCGTTTGAACGGCAGCGCGCCAGCACGCGTGATCGGCATTACGGGCGACCCCGCCACGCCTGTTTCGGCGCAGCGCGCCGCGGGCGTGCAAGCCGCGCTGGCGCGCCGGCCGCAGGACCGTATCGACCAGCTTGTCTATGGCGACTGGAGTTTTTCCGACGGGCGCGACAAGGCACGTGTGCTGCTCTCACGCTATCCGGACGCCAACATCCTCTGGGCTGCTAACGATTCGATGACGCTTGGCGCATTGAGCGCGGTGCGGGAACGGCATCTTTCGACCATCGTTGGCGGTCTGGGCGCACTGCCCGAAGCTGTGGCGTCGGTCGTGCGCGGCGAACTGGCCGCGATCGTGGCGGGGGACCAGTTCATCGGCGCCTGCGCGATGGTCCTCCTTCACGACTACCACTACGGCGCGGACTTTGCGCAAGTCGGCGGACCGCGTCAGCGGCTCGACTATCTGAAAGTGCTAGACGGCAGCGACGCGCAGCGTTACGCCGAGATTGCATTTCAAGGCCGCACGGCCCTCGATTTCAGCGGCTTTTCACGCCTTCAAAGTCGGCGCACAGGCGCCTACACGTTCGATCTCGACGCCCTGCTCAATTCCGCTTCAAAGGCCGCCTGATGTTGCAAACCCCGCTGCAAGCCCCTTTGCAGGCCCTTTCCCGATTACGCTTTCCACGCAGCCTGCACGCGCAACTCGTGCTCTCGCTGCTGGTGCTCTGTACGCTGGTGGCCGGCACGTCGGCTTTCTTCCTGCTCGAGCATGCGCGCGAACGCCGGATTGCGGAACTCGACGATCGCGCGAACCGCATTGCCGATCTGCTGAGTCAATCGCTTGCGCAGCCGCTATGGAATGTCGATCGCGAGGCGATTGCGCGGCAACTGAACGTGCTGAAACCGAATCCCGAGGTGGTGAGCTTCACCGTTACCGCGATCAATTATGGCGTGCTCGCCGACGCGAGCAACGCGCCGATGCCCGACCCGCGGGCGCGCGTGGTTCGCGTGCGGCCGATCGAATTCACGCCGCCCGGCAACGCGCCGCCCGAAAAGATCGGCGAAGTGCGCGTGGTATTGACGAGAGCCGCTGCCGACCGGGGATTCGCGACCGCACGCGCGGCGGTGCTGGGCACCCTCGCGCTCGTGCTCGCCGTGGTGTACGCCACGACCTTTCTGCTGATCAAGCACCTGGTGCGCGAACCCATCCGGCGCCTGGAGGACATGGTCGACCGCATCGCAAGCGGCGATCTGGACAGCCGGTGCGCAATCGAATCCAGTGCCGAACTTGGCCGGCTGGCGGCGCGCGTGAACGTGATGGCCGAACGCCTGAGCGATTCGACCGCATCGCTCAGAGAGAGCGAGCGCAAATACCGCAGCATCATTGAGCACTCACTCGAAGGCTTCTTCGTACTCGATCGCCATGGCAAGCTGCGCGACGCCAATCCCGCGATGGCTCAACTGCTCGGCTATCGCGACGTTCAGGGCATGAAGGCAGCGCTTGGCGATAACGCGTGCGCGGTGCATGCCCCGTCGTCATTCTCCGGCGAAAACACGACGCAACTGTTCGCCATGCTGCAAATCGCCGGCAAGATCGCGGGGATGGAAATCGAACTGACTCGCGCCGACGGCACCACGGTGTGGTGCCAGCTCAACGCCCGCGGCATACGCTACGACGGAGCGGGACCACAATGCCTCGAAGGGCAGCTGACCGATATCTCCGGGCGCAAGCACGCAATGGAGATACTCACGCGCCATCGCGATCAACTCGAGGAGGAAGTTCGCGAACGCACGCGAACCGAGCAGTTGCTGCGGCATTCGCGCGAACAGCTGCGGCAGCTCTCGTCCCATCAGGAATCGATCCGCGAAGAAGAGCGGCGGCAGATCGCCATGACCATCCACGACGAACTGGGGCAATTGCTCACCGCCATCAAGATCAACGTTGCTTTGCTCAAGCTCGCGCTGAGTCAGGGCGCCGAGTGGAAACAAAAGGTCGGCGATATCGGAAGCCTGGCCGAGCGGACCATCGACATCGTGCGCAACGTCGCGAGTCACCTGCGGCCGGCCGCACTGAACTTCGGACTCCTTTCCGCGCTCGAATGGCTCGTTCAGGACTTCACCCGCCACAATGCAACGGTTTGCACGTTCCGGCTCGAAGGCCGCGAACCTTCCGTGAGCGACGACCGCGCCACCGCTGTTTTCCGCATCGTGCAGGAGGCGCTCACCAACGTCAGCCGGCACGCGCAGGCCTCGCGTGCCGAAGTCGTCCTGCGTTGCACCCACCATCATTTCGAACTCGAGGTTCACGACGACGGAAACGGGTTCGATGTGGCGAACGCGATCCGCGGCAATTCGTATGGGCTGCAGGGCATGCGGGAGCGCGCGCGAATGATCGGCGCGCAGTTTCATATCGAAAGCCGGGACGGAACGGGTTCGAGGGTTCGTATCGTATTCAGCGAAACGCAAGATGTCGTTAGCCGCGACCTGCCCGCCGACAACGAACTCAGGTAGCTATGGCTCATCTGCCTGGCGCTTTTCGAGCGCACGCAGCATCTCGTTGGTCTTGTCGAGAAACGCGGCGTGATAGGCGCCGGGAAGCGCGACATCGTCCATCACCGACATGACGTCTTCGAGCACTTGCCTGAGCGCCCCCTGGATCTCGCCGCATTGCGCCGGTGTCAGTTTCGGCAACGCCAGCTCGATGAATTTTTGCATGACCAGCGACCTGGCCGCGAGCTGCGAGATCTTGATGGTCGTTTCCGCCACTTGCGACCTGAGCACGCTCAGCATGTCTTTGCTACCGGTCATGATCACACGTGTTCCAGGTTCGCAGGATGGATACGCATACGGTGCTCTCGCTCGTTTGCATCATGACTGACATAACGGCATGGGTGCGGCACGTCTAAATGCGATTAAGCCGTAAATTGGCGCGGGGGTTTGCTGAATTTTGGGTCAGGAAATCCTGAATTGCGTACCTGACTTCATAACGCAGCGCCCGGCAGAGGCTGCGCGAGGCGCCACGTGAGATTCTCGCGTGCCGCCGCCTCGCACTGTGAATGAAAGTAATCGGTCAGGTAAATGCGCGGCCGCGCAAGCAGGCCTTGCAACAACTTTCGCTCCTGCATGGCGTACGCGTGCTCGTCGAGGTCCGGGCGCTCGGCTCTCAAGCGCACACCGTTGTCGCAAAACTGGCGGCGCGGCGCGCCGAGTGAAGCGAGATCGATGTCGCAAACGAAGCACGCATCGAGATCATCGGGAACGCGGTGATGGCAGGTCGCGAGAATCGCCTCGCAAATGCGCTCGCATGCCGCAATGCGATTGGCGGCGCAGCGCCGAAGCCAGTCCGCACTGCGCTGTTCGTTATCTCTCGCGCCCGGAACATAGATCACATCGTGGCACCACAACGCGAGTTCCACGAGATCGCCATGCGCAATGACCTCGCGCGCCAGATCGAAATCGCGCAGGCAACGGCGCACGTGCTGCAACGTGTGATAGTGGCGCCCCGGTTCCCCATAGCGGCGCACGAGATCGGCGCAGACGCTCTCCGCGTTCGCGCCCCCACTGCGCGACCATAACGCGACGAAGCGTTCCTGCGTGCTGTTCACCGCTGCTCCTTTGCGCACTGCGCGATTTTCAGAGAAATTCCTTGCGAATGTCGATGCTCGAGCGCTGACCGATATCCGCATAATGCTGCGTGAGCCACGCGTCGGCTTCCTTGCGGCCGTTGTCGCGCAGCTCGCACAGAAAATCCCAATCCGCGTTGTATTTGCTCGACACGCTGAGCGCACACATGGCGGCGTCGGAGCGGATCGAATGGATCAGCATTTCCTTCATCTCGTCCTGAGCGAGTTTGTGTTGCTGGATCAACTCCGTCACGAAGGCAATGGCACGCATTTCGCGCATGAGCGACGAGTTGAAACTGATTTCGCTGATGCGGTTCAGAATGTCCGCCGCCGTGACCGGCACACCTGGCCGCACGAGCGGGTTGATGTGGACGATCACCACGTCGCGCGTCTTGCAGTGATAGATCAGCGGATAAATGGCCGGGTTGCCCATATAGCCGCCGTCCCAGTAGTGCTCACCCGCGACCGTGACGGCATGGAACAGCGTTGGCACGCATGCTGAGGCGAGCACGGCGTCCGCGCAGATATCCTCACCCGTGAAGAGGCGTATCTTGCCCGTCTCCACGTTGGTCGCGCACAGGTACAGCAAAATGGGGCAGGCCTTGCGCAGCGCGGCAAAGTCGACCTGGCTTTCCAGCACCTCGCGCAACGGGTTCAGGTTGCCCGGATTGAACTGATAAGGCGAAAACACGCGCAGCATCATGTCGGCAACCGCATAGAGCGGCGAATGATCGAGCCCAAAGCTGTGCGAGCCCTTGAGCCACGGCACCCAGCGCAGCGGGTTGTAGCGTTCGGCCGACTCGGCAACCGCATGCCAGAAGCGATCGAGCGCCTCGCGCGCGCCGCCCACACCGCCCTTCATGAGCCCATACGCAAGCACCGCGCCGTTCATGGCGCCGGCGCTGGTCGCGCTCACGCCTTCGATCGCGAGCCGTTCGTCTTCGAGCAGGCGGTCGAGCACACCCCATGTGAACGCGCCGTGCATCCCACCGCCCTGCAACGCCAGCGCGATCTGCCTGGGCGCCGCGGGGTCGTGCTCTCTTTTCTGGCTTCTTGTTCGCTTCGTCGCCATGAGTCGCCTCCTCGGGCGGTACGCGCGTCCATTATGCGCCGCATGCCCTGCGGGAACAGCCCCCTATTCAACTGGCATTCCAGCAGCAAAATCGATGCAAACGTATACTCCCCAGCAGTATTGCCCTATACTGCCCCACAGTATCCCCATTATCGATGCGGTCATGCCTCATTCCCCCGAAGAAAAGAAGCGCGTGCTCACGCGCGTGCGCCGGGTTCGCGGCCAGCTGGACGCGCTCGAGCGCGCGCTGGAGGAAGGCGCCGACTGCGCGCCCGTGCTCCAGCAACTGGCGGCGATTCGCGGCGCGATCAATGGCGTGATGGCCGGTGTGCTCGAAAGCCACCTGCGCGAAGAGTTCACCCACCTTGCAGGATCAGCGGAATCTCCGGGATCGATCGACGACGTCGTGACCCTCGTTCGAACCTACTTACGCTAACTCACCGCGGGTTTTCCCGCCCCGATTTGGCTGAACCCTTTTTTTACAGGACTACTATGAAATCGCGTGCTGCAGTAGCGTTTGCGCCGGGCAAGCCCCTCGAGATCGTCGAGATCGACGTCGAACCGCCCCGCAAGGGCGAGGTGCTGGTGAAGATCACGCATACCGGCGTTTGTCACACCGACGCCTTCACGCTCTCGGGCGACGACCCCGAAGGCCTCTTCCCCGTCGTGCTCGGCCACGAGGGCGCCGGGATCGTCGTGGAAGTGGGCGAAGGCGTGACCAGCGTGAAGCCCGGCGACCACGTGATCCCGCTCTACACCGCCGAATGCGGCGAGTGCCTCTTCTGCAAGAGTGGCAAAACCAATCTGTGCGTGTCCGTGCGCGCGACCCAGGGCAAGGGCGTGATGCCCGACGGCACGAGCCGGTTCAGCTACAACGGCCAGCCCCTCTACCACTACATGGGCTGCTCCACGTTCAGCGAGTACACCGTGGTGGCCGAAGTGTCGCTCGCCAAGATCAACCCGCAAGCCAATCCCGAGCAAGTGTGCCTGCTCGGCTGCGGCGTGACCACGGGTTTGGGCGCGGTGAAGAACACCGCCAAGGTGCAGGAAGGCGATACCGTCGCCGTATTCGGTCTGGGCGGCATCGGACTGGCGGTGATTCAGGGCGCGAAGCTCGCCAAGGCCGGCCGCATCATCGCCGTCGACACCAATCCGGGCAAATTCGATCTGGCGCGCGCCTTTGGCGCCACCGACTGCGTGAACCCCAAGGATCACGAAAAGCCCATTCAGCAGGTGATCGTCGACATGACGGGCTGGGGCGTGGATCACAGCTTCGAATGTATCGGCAACGTCAACGTCATGCGCGCGGCGCTCGAATGCGCGCACCGCGGCTGGGGCCAGTCGGTCGTGATCGGCGTGGCGGGCGCGGGTCAGGAGATCTCCACGCGCCCGTTCCAGCTCGTGACCGGCCGCCGCTGGCTGGGCACGGCCTTTGGCGGCGTGAAAGGCCGCTCGCAGTTGCCGGGCATGGTTGAAGACGCGATGGCAGGCAAGATCCAGCTCGCGCCGTTCGTCACGCACACAAAGCCGCTTTCGGGCATCAACGAAGCGTTCGACTTGATGCACGAGGGCAAATCGATCCGGACCGTCGTTCATTACTGACACGCAAGGAAGGAGAGAGACCATGGCCTCAGCTATTCACCCAACGGTTGATCGCGGCATTCAGAAAGGCGCCGAGAATTTCGCAGGCGGCACGCTGCGCTGCCAGTGCGCACAAGACCCGGTCGAAGTCCGCATTGACTCGCAGGTCCTGTTCAACCATGCCTGCGGCTGCACCCAGTGCTGGAAGCCCGCAGGCGCGCTGTTTTCCGTCGTCGGCGTCGTGCCGCGCGACAAGTTGACGGTCACGGCGCACGGGGAAAAGCTGAAGGTCGTGGACGAGAAGGCCACGATCCGGCGCCATGCCTGTACCGGCTGCGGCACGCATCTGTATGGCCGCATCGAGAACAAGGATCACGCGTTCTACGGGCTCGACTTCATTCACACCGAGCTGTCGAAGGAAGCGGGCTGGGACGGCCCCGGCTTTGCGGCCTTCGTCTCCTCGATCATCGAGAGCGGCACGCCGCCTTCGGCCATGGCCGACGTGCGCCAAACGCTGCGCGACAAGGGCCTCGAGCCGTACGACTGCCTGAGCCCCACGCTCATGGATCTTCTCTCCACCCAGGCCGCGAAGGCCAAAGGCACTTACCGGGAGGCCTGAAACGCTTATGGAGCGCATTGAAAAACACGTCAGCCACGGCGGCAGCCAGGAGGTGTGGAAGCACGCCTCTTCCACCGTCGGCGGCGAAATGAAGTTTGGTATCTATCTGCCCGAGGCCGCGTTGCGCGGGCAGAAATGCCCCGTGCTGTACTGGCTTTCGGGCCTCACCTGCACCGAACAAAACTTCATCACCAAGGCCGGCGTGCAACGTTACGCGGCGCAACACGGGATCATCGTCGTCGCGCCAGATACGAGTCCGCGCGGCAGCGACGTGGCCGATTCACCCGACTACGATCTCGGTCAGGGTGCAGGCTTCTACGTGAACGCCACGCGCGAACCGTGGGCGAAGCACTTCCGCATGTACGACTACGTGGTCACCGAATTGCCGGCCGTTGTCGAGGCCGGGTTTGCGGCAAGCGACGCACGCTCGATCAGCGGGCACTCGATGGGCGGGCACGGCGCACTGGTCGTTGCGCTGCGCAATCCGGGCCGTTATCGCAGCGTCTCCGCGTTCTCGCCAATCGTCGCGCCAAGCCAGGTGCCGTGGGGACAAAAGGCGCTTGCCGCCTATCTTGGCGACGACCGCGCAACGTGGCAGCAGTATGACGCCGTGGATCTGGTCGCTAACGGGGGCAAAAGCGCAAGCGAAAAGCTGCCGCTGCTCGTGGAGCAAGGCGGCGGCGACGATTTCCTGAGCACGCAGTTGCGGCCGGAACTGCTGCAGGCGGCCTGCGAGAAAGCGGGACATCCGCTGCATCTCAACGTTCGCGAGGGCTACGACCACAGCTACTACTTCATCGCCAGCTTTATTGGCGAGCATATGGCGTATCACGCCAAAGCGTTGGCTTGACGCGGGCCCGGCCCGACGTGCGGCATTCAGCGCCACACGTCGCGCTTGTTACGGCGCGCCCAGTTGCTGAGCGGGTGCCTCGACATAGTCAGCAGGCAACGGCGTATCCGGCTCCGGCGTGCCCAGTAGCGCCTCATGCGAACTCGGCAGCCGCGTCGTGCGATATTCGTTGGGCGACGCGCCAAACTCCTTGCGGAACTCGCGGCCGAGGTGCGAAGCGTCGGAAAAACCGCATGACGACGCAATATCCGCAACGGTGCGGTCCGAACTCGTCAACAGCCACGACGCCATGCGCAGGCGAATCTGCCGCGCGTATGCGCCCGGAGATTTGCCGGTCTCCGTCGTGAAAAGGCGTTCGAGCTGGCGCACCGAAACATCGAGCCGATGGGCCAGATCCGGCAGACTCAGCGGCTGGCCCACGTGCTGCTCCATCAGCAGAATCGCGCGCCTGACCTTGGGATGCGTGGCGGGCTCGAGACCCGGAGGATGCGGTTGCGGCGCATTGCCTTTTTGCGCATCGTCCACGAGCAGAATACGCAGCGCCTTGCGCACGATGGTGGCCTCGACATGGCGCAGCAGAATCGCCGCGGCAACGTCGATCGACGCACGGCCGCCCGAACACGTAATGCGCCTTCTGTCGATCACAAAGAGCCGGTCGGCAACGAGGTCACGCTCATCGACTTGCGGGAAACGCTCCACGAAATCCCAGTAGTGGAACCAGCTCACGCATATGCGATATCCGTTCATCACGCCGGCTCTCGCGAGCGCGAATGCCCCGGTGCAGAGTCCGACGAGCGTGGCCGGCGTCTCGGCCATGGCGCGAATGAAGGCGAGTGTCGCGTCGCTGGCAGGCGGCCCCGAATGCAGCAGTCCGCCTACGATCACGACATAGTCGAACGCCTCGGCCTCCTCGAAAGTCGTCCACGGCGTGATCTGGATGCCGCAGCTCGCGCGAACCGGCACGAGATTTTCTCCGACGATGGTCCATGAGCACCGCACCGGCCGGCTCATATCGCCTTCGTCGCTTGCGAGCCTGAGCAGGTCGACGAAGCCGGAAAAGGCGGTCAACGTGAAGTTGGGCAATAGCACGATCCCGAAACGCAGCCGCCTTGTGGCCGTGGCTTCGCTGTCAATCGTGGGGTGAACCATGGGGCCGCCTGTGCAAATACATTTCAAACAATCGATACGGTCGAAAGCTGTTATCCGCTACCCGTTAGCCTGTGACCGCAACGCCGGCGTCGAGCCAGTCGCGCATCATTGTGCCGGCTTCTTCGGTCAGCCAGTTTCGAAACTGCAGATACTCGGTGCGTGGCCGCGCGTTCCGGTGCGTAATCAAATAGTGGTAGCGGTCTCTAAAGACGAGCGCATCGGGCACTGGCCGTATCAGGCGGCCTTGCTCGACCTGGTGGTGGAGTAAGTGGTGCCAGCCCAGCAGCGTGCCTTCGCCGGCTTCCGCCTGCGCGACCAGAAGCCGATAGTCGTTGCTCTCCAGATGTCTGTTTTCAGTCAGCATGTCCGTGCCGTCGCCCTGCTGAAACCAGTTGCGCCACACGCGCCAGTCCACGTGTTCACAAACCTGGGCGCGCCCGAGCAACGAAAGATTCAACGTGGGTTGCGAAAGCAGATCGAGCGGCTTGAGTTTCTTGCCGCGAAAATGCCGGTCGTAAAACGTCGGGCTGCAAACCGGGTAAACGACATCATGAAATAACGGCTCCACCTCGTATTCCGGCTCACGCGGTGGATTCTTCGTGATGATGATGTCGGGCTCCATGAGTTCGTCCAACTCCATGAAGTGCTCCGTGACCATCACATTCAGCTGGATCTCTGGAAAGCGCTCGCGAAACGCCGGCAGGCGCTGCGACAGCCACAGGGCCGAGAACGTATGGGAGACGCAAATCGTCAACGCGTGCCGGTCCGTGCGGCGCACTGCCTCCGCCGCCTCGGCGATATTCATGATGGAGAGGTACGACGCGTTGTACAGGATGCGTCCCGCATCGGTCAGCGCGATATGCCGGCCGGTGCGCTCGAACAGCGCGACATCGAGCGAATCTTCCAGCTCCTTGATTTGTCTGCTGATTGCGGCCTGCGTGACGCAAAGCACCTCCGCCGCCTGGGTGAAGCTTTCGTAGCGCGCCGCGGTCACGAAGCACCGGAGCGCCCGCAGCGACGGCATCTGGGCGAGGAGTCTGTCTGCGAATAGCTGCTTCTTTAACATGGCTTGCGCTCTTTAAACGGGTGCCCGCATGGCGCGTTCAAGCGCGCCACGAACCATAAAGGGATTCGGATGAGAATAGTGTGCGAGTCCGTATTCCCGGTGGCAAGTGATGTGGTTCATACCGTGGCTTACGTTCCGCCAACAACCCGCTCCCCCTTCATCGTGTGTGCACGGGCCTGACGGCCCGCTCTCCCGCTTTATCGCTACCCATTCACGCCAGCTTCAGCCAGGTGGTCTTTAGCTCGCAATACTGGTCGTGTGCATAGACAGACTTGTCGCGCCCACCAAAGCCCGATTGCTTGAATCCGCCGAATGGCGTCGAAAGGTCACCTTCGCCGAAACAGTTTACCGTGACCGTGCCTGCGCGGATACGCGAAGCGACCTTATGCGCGCTGTTCACGTTATCCGTCCACAACGAAGCGGCCAGACCGTAGCACGTGTCGTTCGCGATGCGGATGGCGTCTTCCACGTCGTCGTATTCGATAAAGCACACGACAGGCCCGAACACTTCTTCCCGCGCGATGGCCATGTCCGGCGTGACCTGATCGAAGATCGTGGGCTCGACGAACCATCCGCCCGTTTCGGTTAGCGCGGCACGCCCGCCGCACACCGCGCGCGCGCCCTGCTCCTTCGCTTTCTCGATGTGCGCGAGCACTTTCTCGTAGTGCTTCTGCTCGATCAGCGCGCCAAGCTTGACGTCGGGGTCGAGCGGATCGCCGGTCCTCCAGCCCGCCAGTACGGCCTGGACTTTCTCCACCAGTTCCGCCCGCTTGCTCGAAGGCACGAGAATGCGCGAGCCGGCGCTGCAGTTTTCCCCCATGTTCCAGAATGCCGCGGCAACAGCCTGTTCGGCGACCGCATCGAGATTCGCGACATCGGGCAGAATCACCTGGGGGTTCTTCCCGCCGCATTCGAGCAGCACCCGCTTCAGATTGGTATCCGCGGAATAATGCAGAAAGCGCTTGCCGGTCGCCGTCGACCCGGTGAACGCAACGAGGTCAACATCGGGATGGCGGCCCAGCGCCTGTCCCGCACTTTCCCCAAAGCCCGTGACGACGCTGAATACGCCCGCGGGCACGCCCGCTTCGAGAGCGAGATCGGCAATGCGCAGCGTAGAGAGTGACGTTTGCTCCGCCGGCTTCACGATCACGCTATTGCCGACCGACAAAGCCGGCCCGATTTTCCAGGCCAGCATCAGCGCGGGGAAATTCCACGGCAGCACCGCGCCCACTACGCCTATCGGCTCGCGCGTAATCATGCTGACGACATCCGCGCCGGAAGGCGACAGCGCGTCGTAACGCTTGTCCGTCACTTCGGCATGCCAACGAATACAAGCTGCCGACTCGGGAATATCAAGCGCGAGACATTCGCTGATCGGCTTGCCCGCTTCCAGCGCTTCGAGTAGCGCCAGTTCGTCCGTATGCGCCTCGATCAATTGCGCGAGGCGAAGCAGCACCGCCTTGCGATGCGCCGGCGCGGCCTTCGACCATACGCCGGATTCGAATGCATTGCGCGCGGCCGCGACAGCGTGGTCCACATCCTTTTCGCCGCATTTCGCCACTTCCGCGAGCACCTGGCCCGATGCGGGATTGAGCGTGGCGAACGTTTCGCTCGATGCCGCTCCACACCGCTCTCCAGCAATGAATGCCCGTCCGTCGAGCGATAGTGCCGCTGCTTTCTGCTTCCACTCTTGATGCGTCGTCATCTCGTGTCCTTGGTTAATTAAAGCTCGGCTCCCGCCGACATTTCCTTCGCCCAGATCGTCGCCGACACCGCCATGTCGACGATCGGCCGAACCGGCAGCGAACGCGGGTGCGGCTGCTTCAGAAGCTGCTGGATCAGATCGTTGGTCTGGCCTAGCGCGTATTCGGCGATCAGCTTGCCCGACGAAGAGCCTCTGCTCAGCCCGAGGCCATTGCATCCCACCGCTTCCAGGATGCCGTCGTCGCGGCGACCGAATAGCGCGCCGTTGTTCGCCGAAAGACACAACGGACCGCCCCACGTGTACTCGAGTTCGACACCCTTGAGCATGGGGAACCGGCGGTCGAACGAACGTTGATGCAGCGCTTTCGCCTTCGTGAGATCGGATTCCGAGACTTGCAACCCGGGCCTGAACGCGAAATGGTTGCGCACGCAAATACGGTCCGTGGCCAGACGGCGCACCGTCGTGCCCATGGGGTCCGCCGGAATCAGCGACCACGATCGCGTGCCGCCCAGCTTTTCAACCTCGGCGGCATTCATGACGCGAGTCATCGACGCAAACGTGTACACGGGCAGCAAGCCATTGGGGTGAATACCGAACGTCGCCGCGTACGCGTTCGTACAGAGAATCACCTGTTTGGCGACGATCTTTCCCCGGGCGAAATGCAGGACTTTCTCGTTGCCGCGCTGCTCGACCTGCGTCACCGCGCTCATTTCGAACACCGTGACGTTTTCCGGTTGCGTAGCCGCCAGTCCTCGCATGAGCGCCGCCGGCTGCACCGTGCTGCATCCCGGCGTGAATAGCGCGCCCTGGTAAAAGTCCGTGCCGGTCACCGCACGAATGGCGGGTTGATCGAGCCATTCGAATGCTTCGTCGATGCGCGTCAGCCCCTGCGCAAAATGCTTTAGCGCGTCGAGCCCTTTCTTGTTGACGCTGGCGTGGAATTTACCGTCGTCGCGCCAATCGCAGTCGATGTTGTGCGCGCGTACGATCGAGCGCACGTAGTCGATGCCGTGCCGCTGGAAACGCACGTCGGCCTTGTCCTCCGCCACGCTGCGCGAATAGCTTTCACTGCTGATGTCGTGCGGCAAATCGACGAAGAATCCGGAATTGCGTCCTGCCGTCGTGCGCCCAATGCGATCGGCCTCGACCAGCGCGATCGACGCATCGGGCGACAACTCGGCAAGCCGCCGCGCGGCACAAAGCCCGGTGATCCCACCGCCCACAACGACCCAGTCGTATCGAAGCTCAGCCGACACCGTTTTGGCAGGCCGCGCTGGCGGGAGACTTTCCCACCACCCGTTGACGCCGTCTGGCGCAGGAAAGCGCGCGAATTCCAGGTTCGAGACCATTTTCTGTTGTTACTGGGCGTTGCGAATGAGCGGTTTCACAAGCTGCGCAAATGCGCTGCGTTCCTCTTGCGTGAGCGAACCGAGCGGTGCACGCGCCACGCCAACCGGCAGCCCCACCAGTTCGCAACCATAGCGCACGTACTGGATGAATTTTCCGCTGCGCTCGAGTAGTTCGAGCACCGGCAGCAATTGCGACATCAGTTGGCGGCCCAGCACGAAGTCGTTGTGTTTGACGCACGCGTCGAAAAGCGCCGTGTGCGCTTCCGGCAGGAAGTTCGATGCGCCGCCAACCCAGCTCTTCGCGCCCCACGCAAAGAATTCGAGCGCCTGGTCGTCCATGCCGCAACTGAGCACCAAGCGGTCCTTGAAGTGCGTGACGAGATGATGCAGATGTGAAATATCGCCGGTGCTTTCCTTCATGGCGATAAAGTTCGGACGCTCCAGCAGCGTTGCCAGCACGCCGTCGCTGATCTCCGTTCCCGTGCGGGCCGGAAAGTTGTACAGCATGATCGGCATGTCGAGCGCGTCGTCCACCTTCAGCATGTGGCTGAGCAGTTCCTCCTGCGTCGGCTGCGCGTAGTAAGGCGCGGCAACCAGCAGCGACGACAGACCAGCACGCTTCGCCTCCAGGCCCAGGCGAATCACCTCCTTCGTCGTGGTCGCGTTGATCCCCGCAGTCAGATACGTTTTGCCGCCCGCCGCCTCGGCAACGGTGTTGAACGTCTTGACGCGTTCCTCGAAACTCAACGCATAGTATTCGCCCGTGGTGCCGCCGATTCCAAGGCCCGCAACGCGGCCTGCGAGATTCGCTGCATGCTTGCCGAGCAAAGCGTGGTCGATTTCACCGTCCTCTTTAAACGGCGTGACCAGCGGAGTATGTACGCCCTCGAAGCTCATTTTGATTCCTCTCTTCAATAATCTTCAAACAGATAATCGGATATTCACTGCATTCGCGGCCCTGAGCGCCTGGCTTACGCCAGGGCGTCGGCGTGCGAATAAATCGGGAACTGGTGGCACAGGTCTCTCACGCGGCTGCGCACGGCGCGCTCGACCTGCTCGTCGCCGCCGGGCTCGCGCTCCAGTCCCGCCAACACTTCAAGAATCATTTCGCCAATCTGCTCGAACTGGGCCGTGCCGAATCCGCGCGTCGTGCCGGCAGGCGTGCCAAGCCGGATGCCTGAGGTCACGGTCGGATTCTCCGTGTCGAACGGAATGCCGTTCTTGTTGCAGGTGATGCCCGCGCGCTCGAGCGCTTTTTCGGCCTGCGTGCCCGTGATGCGTTTGGAACGAAGATCGACGAGCAGCAGATGGTTGTCGGTGCCGCCCGTGACGAGCGAAAGCCCGCCCGATTGCAGCACGTTGCCCAGCGCCGCGGCGTTGCGCAGCACGCGGTCGATGTAGCTCGCGAACTCCGGACGCAGCGCTTCGCCGAACGCCACCGCCTTGCCCGCAATGACGTGCATGAGCGGACCACCCTGCAGGCCGGGGAACACGGCGGAGTTGATCTTCTTCGCGATGTCGGGGTTGTTGGTGAGGATGAAGCCGCCGCGCGGACCACGAAGCGTCTTGTGCGTGGTCGACGTCACCACGTCCGCGTACTTGATCGGGTTGTCGTGCCGTCCGGCCGCGACAATGCCCGCGATATGCGCCATGTCGACCATGAGCAGCGCACCGACGCTATCGGCGATTTCACGGAAAGCCGCAAAGTCGAGCGCGCGCGGATACGCGGAATAGCCCGCGATCATGAGCTTCGGGCGGTGCTCCTGCGCCTGCCTGCGCACCGCGTCGTAGTCGATACGGTACGTCTGGGGGCTCACGCCATACTGCACCGCGTTGAACCACTTGCCGGAAAGCGCCGGTCGCGCGCCGTGCGTGAGGTGGCCGCCCGCGTCGAGCGACATGCCCATCACCGTGTCGCCGGGCTTCACCAGGGCGAGCATGACCGCACCGTTTGCCTGCGCGCCGGAATGCGGCTGCACATTGGCGTACTCGGCGTCGAACAGCGCCTTCACGCGGTCGATGGCGAGCGCCTCGACGCGGTCCACGTGTTCGCAGCCGCCGTAATAGCGCTTCGACGGGTAGCCCTCGGCATACTTGTTGGTCAGCACCGTCCCTTGCGCTTCCATCACCGCCGCCGAAACGATATTCTCGGAGGCGATCAATTCGATCTGCGTTTGCTGGCGGCGCAATTCGAGCGCGATCTCGGATGCGATGACCGGGTCACGGCTTTGGAGCGTTTCAGAAAAGAAGCACGAGTTTTCGCTCACGGGTCACTCCAGGAAGTAATCGTGTCTTGCAGGCCCTGCTGGAACTTGAAAATCGCCGGGGCAGCGGGCCCTTCCTGCCCCTTGAATATGGATCGCCGGCTTACTGCTGCAGCCAGGCTTTCAGCTTGTCCGGGTGGGCGTCGACGAACTTCTTCGCAGCGCTCGCGTAGTCGTTCGTGCTGTTGCCTTCGAGCTCGATCGCTTCGACATCCGCCAGCGTCAGCTTGAAATGCTTGAAGAACACATCGGCGCGGGGAAACTTCGTGGCGAACTGTTTGGACGCGAACGCGTGAATCTGCTCTTCGCCGCCCAGCGTGCCCTTGGGGTCCTTCAAATAGCGCATCTGCCATTTCTGCCAAAGCCAGTGCGGGCTCCAGACCGTGGCCACGACCCATTGCTTCGTTTGATACGCACGCGACACGGCGGCGAGCATGCCGGCTTCGCTCGATGACTGGAGGTTGTAGCCGTTCAGGTTGTATGCCTCAACCGACTTCTGCGAGGCTTGCATCAGGCCCGCACCCGGACCAATGCCCTGAATCGTGCCGTCGAGCTTGCTCTTGACTTCCGGCTTGTTCAGATCGGAAATCGACGAAACCTGGGACTCCGGCACGTATGCAGGCACGGCCCAGCCGTTTCTGCCGCCCGTGTAGATCACGCCGACATCGTCCAGATCGTTCTTGTACTTCGCGTAGTACACGGCGTGCGTCACCGGCAGCCAGCCGCCCACCATGATGTCCAGATCGCCGCGCGCCACGCCCTGAAACTGAATGCCGATATCGGCATTGACGAACTTGACCGGCTGGTTCAGTTTGGTCTCGAGCACGTATTTGGCGACATTGGCCGTGGCGAGTACATCCGCCCAGTCCGTGACCGCCATCTTGATCGGCTCCGCGGCCACGGCAGACCCGACGCCGACACTCATGGCGAGAACCGTCGATAGCGCAACCTTCGTCACGAGTGATTTGAAAACATCGCTAATCATGTTAGTACTCCGTATTGATGTGGAAACTACCCGTTCCTTCACGGTTACCTGCCTGTGACTTGCAGGTAACCGGCTGGTCAGCTATGCGCGGCTTCGGTGGTGCTGCCCTTGCTCACTTTCGCGACAGATCTCCTCTTCTTCGCCTTCGCGCCAAACGTCTCCGTCAGGCGGTCCAGCACGATGGCGAGCAGCACGACACCGAGCCCGCCTTCGAAGCCGATGCCGATGTCGAGGCGCTGAATGCCGCTCAACACATACTCACCCAGGCCGCCCGCGCCGATCATCGAGGCGATCACGACCATCGAAAGCGACATCATGATGGTCTGGTTCACACCGGCCATGATGGACGGCAATGCATTCGGCAGCTGGATTTTCCAGAGCAGTTGCGCGTCCGTGCTGCCGAACGAGCGGCCCGCTTCCAGCAGTTCCTCGCGCACCTGGCGAATGCCGAGCGTCGTGAGTCGCACGACAGGCGGCATGGCGAACACGACCGTTGCGATCACGGCAGGCACGCGGCCCAGCCCGAACAGGATCACGGCAGGGATCAGATAAACGAACGCCGGCATGGTCTGCATGAAATCGAGCAGTGAGCGCAGGATCATTTCCACGCGCTTGTTTCGCGCGCCCCAGATGCCGAGCGGCACGCCGACAATCAGACTGAACACCGTCGCGGCCACGACGAGCGCGAGCGTCGCAACGGTTTGCGGCCACAGCCCCATGTAGTGAATGAGCATCAGCGCGACGCCGACGAACACCGCGAACGCGATGCCACGGCGCCACAACGCAAACGCCACAAGAAACACCAGCATCGCGAGGAATGGGATGGCGCCCAGACCGTCCTCGAGCAGTTTGACGACAGCGCCGAGCGCCGCGGAAAACGCGTTGAACCCGCCCTGGAAGTGATTGAAGAGAAAATTGACGGCGTTCTCTGCGAACTTGCCGATGCCTGACGAATTCATGCTGCCCTCCGCTCCATAACCTGTTTGAGTATCGTTCGGCACGACACGACGCCCGCGAGCTTGCCTGCCGCGTCCGTGACCGGCACGTCGTGTTGCTGGCTCAATGCGATCGCGCTGAGTTCGTGCAGGTCGGTGTCCAGCGAGACCGTGCTCAGGTCCTTGAGCAGCGCTTCGCGCAGCGGTTGGGCGCCCGCCTTGTGCAACGAAGCGGGCGTGACGCAGCCCTGGTAGCGGCCGGCTTGATCGCACACATAGCCACACTCGGCGCCGCTGTCGATCAGTTGATTGAGGTAACGCTCGGCCGGCGCACCGACGTCGCCGGCAATGAGTCCACGCTCGACGCGGGTCATCAGGCGGTCGGCCTTGAGGAAGCGCGAAACGTCGACGTGACGGAAAAAGTCCCGCACGTAGTCGTCTGCCGGCGACTGGATGAGTTCAGCCGGCGTGCCGACCTGGATCAGGCAGCCGTCTTTCATGATGCCGATACGGCCGCCGATCTTGATGGCCTCTTCGATATCGTGCGAAATGAAGACGATGGTTCGCTGCTCTTCCTTCTGAAGCCGCAGCAATTCGCTTTGCATTTCGAAGCGGATGAGCGGATCGAGTGCCGAGAAAGCTTCGTCCATCAGCAGCACGGCAGGATTGACCGCGAGGGCGCGCGCAAGACCGACCCGTTGCTGCATACCGCCCGAGAGTTCGCCGGGCAAAAGCTTTTCGTACGAGCCAAGACCCACGCGCGTGAGCGCGGCGCGAGCGATTGCATAGCGCTCGGACTTTTTCATGCCCGCGACTTCGAGGCCATACGCAATGTTGTCGAGCACCGTGCGGTTCGGCAGCAGCGCAAACGACTGGAACACCATCGCCATCTTCTTGCGGCGCACTTCACGCAGCTCCGGCGTGGACATGGGCGCGATATCGCGGCCTTCGAGGACGACCTGGCCGGACGTCGGTTCAATGAGCCGGTTGAGCAGGCGCACGAGCGTCGATTTACCGGAACCCGAGAGGCCCATGATGACGAAGATCTCGCCGGCCTTCACGTTGAGGCTGACGTTGTTGACCGCCACCATGTTGCCGGTGCGCTTGAAGACTTCATCGCGGCCCAGCCCCTGCTTGACCAGTTGCGCGGCAATCTCGGGCTTCGGACCGAAGATCTTCGACAGGTTCTTGACCGTGAGAATGTCAGTGCCTGATAGGGCAATGGGCCGGGCCACCGAAGGCGTACCCGCTGTGTTGATTGCGCCTGGCGGCATTGCGTCGCCCGGTGCGAACGTCAGATGAGGGGCCATTTGTCATCCCAACTGGCTGGTTCAGAAAATTGATGCTGGCGAACTCCGTTACGACCAGAAGTTCTAGCGCGGCGATTCAGCTCGCATTAACGTCTGCCTGGCGTCGAATCCAATCCTTTGTTGATTCCGGTTCCGGCGCAGTCGCTGATGCAGTGATTGCAGCGTAGCAATCCAAATTGCGCGCTCCAGCTACATTTTTTCGACCCTTTCCCATACCTTTGGTAATGCGTGCTAGGCACGCAGAAGGCGATGAAATGTTTAGCGAATACGCACGTAGTGCGCATTCGCTATATAGGCCGGGGCTTTGCAGGAAATTGAGTGCCGGAAACGGCGCCGTCCGGCCAGTCCTCGCCAGACGGGGCCCACCGTGTCGAACAAGGGAAAGCCCTGGCGGGATTCAGTCAGGGAAATTACCAGGAAAATGCGCGAAAACCGCGAGGAAGGAGCGAAAGTTCAGACGACAAAAAAGGAATTGCCCCATTACGGGGCACAGGATCATTTCAGGTCAGGCTAAGCAGCCGTCGAAACAGCTCAGACCGCGCTCCTTCTGCTACAAATCGAGAACCAGGTTTGAAGTCGGGCGGCTGCAGCACATTAACCGCATACCCTTCTCGATTTCGCGCGGGCGAATGCCGCCATTGTGTTTCATGTCCACGGCACCTTCGAGCACTCTCGTCTTGCAGGTCCCGCATATGCCCTGGCTGCATGACGACGGCAAGGGCACGCCGGCCTTGCGCGCTGCGGCGAGCACGGTTTGCGAGGCGTCCATGGTGAACGAGCGGCCCGAGCGCGCCAGTTGCACCGTAAAGCCGGATTGAGCGGCCGGATCGGCAACCGGCTCCTGAGTGCACTCCACCGTCTGCGCGAAGTTGAAGCTTTCCTGGTGGTAGCGCGAGGGGTCGTGGCCACCCTCCGCGAGCATCTTTCTGGAAGCTTCCATATAACCGGCGGGGCCGCAGACAAACACCTCGCGGTCACGGTAGTCAGGCACATGGTCGATCAGCAGATCGAGACTGAGACGCCCCACAGGACCCGACCAGGCCGGCTCGCCCCCGTGCGCCTCGCACACGTGGACGACCCGCAGCTTGTCCGAGAGCGCGCACAAATGCGCAAGCTCGTGGCGGAAGATAATGTCCTCCGGTGTTCGCGCGCTATGAATGAACACGATGTCGCGGTTCAGTCCCAGGTCGAGCGCGGCTCGCGTCATCGACATCAACGGCGTGACACCCGACCCCGCAGAAAGATAAAGACTCCTGGCAGCCGGCCCCGAAGCAGGCGTGAATACGCCAGACGGCCCGAACGCCTTCAATTCGACGCCCTCTCTCATGTTCTCGTGCAGCCAGTTCGACATGACGCCGCCCGGTACCCGCTTGACCGTGATGGAAAGCGTATAGGGCCGTGTAGGCGGCGAAGAGATCGTGTAGCAACGGCTGACCTCCTTGCCGTCGATCTCGGCGGACACGGTAATGAATTGCCCCGGCTCGAAGCTGAAAAGCCGGCCATCCTGTGTGCCGAACACGAACGTGCGCACGTCATGGGTCTCGGCGGACACTCGCGTGCACGCGAGCGTGCGTCGCTCGTGACTCGGCCACTGCGAGTCTGCGCGCTCCCACGTGCTCGCACTGCAAAAGCGATCGGGCATCTCCCCACTCCGCGCGATGAAACAGGTATCTGCTGCTACGCTCATGGCGACCTCAAATTCCGTGAGCCTTCAGCTTCGCGTCGTACCAGCGCGAAAACTGGTCCAACGCTGCCTCGGTAAAGTTCGAGAAAGGCCCCGGAATATAGGCAGGATCCTGCGTTCCGGCATGCGTGTTCCCTACGAGCTCGGCGTCCTGGGTCGTCGTTGCGACCCACACTTCGGTGAGCCTTTTCAGGTCGTAGTCCACGCCTTCAACCGCGTCGGCGTGGACTAACCAGACCGTGCGCACGAGCGTCTTGTCGGGCGCAAGCGGCAAGCCATAGGCAATCACGGCATGGTCGCTCATCACGTGCGTCCACGAATGATGGCCCCACATGTGCACGTCGCCGAGATCGCGCCGTTGCACCTCACCGAGCAGCTTCGTGCAGGCGACTTTCGTGTCGAGCGTCTGCGATTCGTTTGCGCCCGAGATGACGAGGCGCTGAGTCCGGAAATTGGTATCCACGCTTTCGTCGAGCGCTTCGACCGTGCCGCAAACATAGCCGGCCTTTTCCCAGTTCTCCTGGCATGCCGAATTGCGCTTCAGGTAACCGTCATAGGCCTGCAGCGATTCGTCGCTCTGGCCGTCCGGGCAAAAGCCGAAGTCCTCCGCAAGAAACGAGTTCGTCAATTCCGGATGCGTGCCCGCACAGTGATAGCACTCGCGGTTGTTTTCCATGACGAGCTTCCAGTTGCCGTTTTCCACGATCTCCATTTCATGGGCGATCTTCGTGCGCGTGAGGTCGTACGGCGCGAAGCGCGGCGTCATGACCGCTTCGAGCTTTTCGAAGTCGGCGGGTGGCACGTCGGCGAGGCAAACGAAAACATGCGCGCCGACCGTCTTCACATGGACCGGAATCAGGCTGTGACAGCCTGAGTCGAAGTCCTTGCCCATGTGCGTCGAATGCATGAGGCTCCCGTCGAGATCGTACGTCCACTGATGGTACGGACACACGAGCCTACCCACGCTCGCCTTGCCCGCCTTCTTCATGATGCGCGAGCCGCGATGGCGGCACACGTTGCGATAAGCACGCACGTTCTCGTCGTCGTCGCGCACGATGATGATCGACGCCCGGCCGATATCCACCGTGTGAACATCGCCCGGCTCCGGCACGTCGGCCGTCACGCCAACCAGAATCCACAGCTTGTGAAAGAACACCTCGACATCCGTTTCGAAGACGTCCTGCCGCCCGAACAATTCACCGGGCATGCCGTGCCCTTTCTTGCGGCTATTGAGTAGTTCACGGTGCGTTTGAACTTGAACCTCGGACATGGTGAGCCTCATGATGAGCGCGCTTCGTAGCGCGTGGGACGCTGGTATGGCGTGAAGTATTGGACCGCCGAATTCCACCGTCAACGCGCTTTATAAGCTGCTTCACATTCATTTAAATCATGCGAAAATGCGCCGGAAACGCGGTGTCCGAATGCGCCTCGCGGGCCGTTTGGCACGAATTGTCAGACCAGGAATACCCGTCGACAGATGTGAGTGCGGATGAAAACCACCAAAGCAACGAAAGGCTATCGCCGCATCGTTCCCTCGCTGACCGCCCTTGTCGAGTTCGAAGCCGTAGCGCGGCTGGGGAGCTTCACCTATGCGGCAAGCGAACTGGGCGTCACGCAGTCCGCCGTGAGCAGACAGGTCAAGTTCCTCGAAGCAACACTGGGCGTGCCGCTCTTTCACCGGCTGCACCGTTCGATCGATCTGACGAGCGAAGGCGAAGCGCTCTACCGGGTCGTCGCGGAGTCCATGCAAAAGATCGCAGGCGTGTTCGATCGGCTGGTGAGCGGAACCGAGCAAAGAGAACTGGTGCTGGCATCGACCGCCGCATTTTCGCAATTGCGGCTCTTGCCTCGGCTCGCAAAGCTGAAGAAGCTCGATCCCCCGTTGCAGCTGCGGTTGTCGACCGAGATGTTTACGGCCGACCTTCGGCATGTCGAGGTCGACGTCGCCGTGCGCTATGGTGACGGCAACTGGCCGGACGGGACCTCGACCTTGCTGTTCGATGCAGAAGTCTTTCCGGTTTGCTCGCCGCAGTTTCTTCAGGAGTACGGGATGCCCCGCTCGCTCGACGAACTGGCGAAGATGGCGCTCGTGGAGTCGGATGCAACGTCCGAAGGATGGATGGTGTGGAGCGAATGGTTTCGCGCCGTCGGGTATCGGCCCACGCGTTTGAATACGGTGCTGCGGTGCAGCCTCTACACCGACGCGATTCAGGCAGTGCGCTATGGACAGGGCATTACACTGGGCTGGAACCGCCTCGTCGACGATCTGCTTCGTTCCGGAGAGCTGGTCCGCATCGACGTCGCAACATTGCGCCCCAGCGATGCCTGGTTCGTCGTGGTGCCTCACGGCCGGACCATCACGCCGGTCATCATGCAGCTCATTGAGTGGCTGCGAGGCGACCCGGCGCCGCGCTGACCTTGTAAGCACTATCGAAAGATTACAGGAGCCCCCGTGTATCAGCGACATGAGAACCTCGAGCAATTCATTCGCATTGCCCGAACGCTGTTTCAGTCAGCAGCGTTGCCGGAAGCGGGCCGCCAGTTGGCCGTGAAAGTATTCGAGCGCCTTGAACAGCCGTCCGACGACGGCAGGTGCAACAGCACACGCTATCCCGCGTGTGCCCTCCTCGACTCCGCGCTCGCGCCGCTGCTTGACGACACCACTGGACTCGGCGACGCGGCTCGCGCGATCAAGCTGCTCGAACCCGCTATGGGTTGGCAGCGGCGCACTTCCGGATCGAATGGCAGCGAAGACTATGTCGAGAAACACGTGCACGGCATGATTTGCGGCCCGAGTGGCATGGAGAGCCGTTACGACGTCCAGCTAGGCTTTTCGCTGCTCGCGCCTCACACGCGATACCCCGATCATCGGCATCCCCCTGAAGAAGCCTATGTGCTGCTCAGCGCGGGGGAATTCCGCCAACGTGAAGGAGACTGGTTCGATCCGGGCATCGGCGGCGGCCTGCACAACACACCCAACAGCCTGCACGCCATGCGTTCGGGGGCCACCCCGCTCTTTGCGCTGTGGTGTCTCCTGGTGTAAGCGGTATAAGCGCGTATCGGCTATCGGCCGGGCAATCAAAGACTCAGCAGCCCGCGATACAAACCGTAGCCGGCCACGGCGGCGGCAACAAGCACGGCCGCAAAGACGACTTTCTCCAGATGAGTAAACACTGGCTGCCCGGCTTCGCGCCTCGCCTTGGCGAACAAGATGACGCTCGGCGCATAAAGCAGCGACGAAAGCAGAAGGTATTTCACGCCGCCTGCATACAGCAGCCAGGCCGCGTACAGCACGGAAACCGCGGCAATCAACAAATCCCTGCGGCGGTCCTTGTTTGACAGCTCGTAGGTCTCGCCACGAATGGCGAGCAGTAACGCATAGATCGCCGACCAGAAGTAAGGCACGAGAATCATCGAGGTCGCGAGATAGATCAGCGAGAGGTACGTGCCTTTCGACACCAGCGTAATGAGCAAAAACACCTGCACCATGCCGTTGGTTAGCCATAACGCGTTTGCCGGCACCTGGCTCGCGTTTTCCTTGCGCAGGAACGCAGGCATCGTGCGGTCCCGCGCGGCCGAGAACAAAATCTCCGCGCACAGCATGACCCACGACAGCAACGCGCCGGCCAGCGAAATGGCCAGCCCCACGCTCACCAGCACCACGCCCCAATGTCCGATAACGTGTTCGAGCACGCCTGCCATCGACGGATTCTTCAGTCCGGCGAGTTGACGCTGGTTCATGATGCCGAGCGCCAGCACGTTGACGAGCACCAGCACAAGAAGAACGATGAAGAAGCCGATGACGGTCGCCTTGCCAACGCTCTTGCGGTCCGCCGCGCGCGCCGAGAAAACGGTCGCCCCTTCTATGCCGACGAACACCCACACCGTGACGAGCATCATGTTGCGGACCTGATCCAGCACGCTGCCCAGTGACGGATTCGTGCTCGCCCAGATATCTGCCGAAAAGACATCCAGCCTGAACGCAAGCAGGCAAATGAGAATGAACAGAACGAGCGGAACGATCTTCGCAATCGTCGTGATCTGATTGATGAAACTCGCTTCCTTGATGCCGCGCAGCACCAGAAAATGCACGCTCCACAGCAGCACTGAAGAGCAGGCGATAGCGGGCAGCGTATTGCCCTCGCCGAATACGGGGAAAAAATACCCGAGCGTGCTGAAGAGCAGCACGTAGTAGCCAACGTTGCCAAGCCACGCGCTGATCCAGTAGCCCCAGGCCGAGGCGAAGCCCATGTAATTGCCGAATCCGGCCTTGGCGTAAGCGTAGACGCCGCCGTCGAGATTCGGCTTGCGGTTGGCGAGTGTCTGGAACACCAGCGCGAGCGCCAGCATGCCGAAGGCGGTAATGACCCAGCCAATCAGAACGGCGCCCACGCCTGCGGAAGCGGCCATATTCTGCGGCAACGAAAATATGCCGCCGCCGATCATCGACCCCACGACGAGGGCAACAAGCGCGCCCAGCCGCAGCCCGTTTGAGTCCCTGTGTTCCCCAGCGGCATCGAATCCGTGGGCAGCGTCGCTCATATCCGCTCCGTCTTCGCAGTATCAGGTCGGGGCATGCGGCTCCATTGCGAACTCATTGTTGGCACGAACGCAGGCAATTGCAAGGAAAACGCAGTGCCGCACGAAGCTACCGGACACGTCGCGCAATGCGCGGCGCATCTCCCGCAGTGCGATATGATCGCGCTTTACTATGCCGGGAATCCCTCTATGCAAGTGCTGGTCGACGCTGACGCCTGCCCCGCCGTCATCAAGGACATGCTGTTTCGGGCCGCGCGGCGTGCCGAAGTCCAGGTAACGCTGGTTGCAAACCAATATCTGCGCACACCGCCGTCGCCCTTCATCAAGTCGGTTCAGGTGCCGGCGGGATTCGACGCGGCCGATGCCCGCATTGTCGAACTGGTCGAGCCGGGCGATCTCGTGATCACGGCGGACATACCGCTTGCCGCCGCCGTGCTCGACAAAAGCGCACAGGCACTCGATCCGCGAGGCAACTGGTTCACACGCGAAAATATTCAGGAATGGCTGACGATGCGCGACGTGATGGATCAACTGCGCAATGCAGGCATTGAAACGGGCGGTCCGGCGCCGTTCAGCGCGCGTGATAGCAAGACGTTCGCCGGGCAGCTCGATCGATTTCTCGCACGGCATAGCCCGCCGCCGCGCAAACCTGCGTGAGCGCGTAGCGCACGTGGACGTTTGAGATCATCGCATCACGATTTCCCAAAGCTCGTGGCCTCGCACAGGCGAATCGCGCGCGATTAGAGCCGAAATATTCCCCGCGCGCATGTAACCCCTGCAACGCACAGGGTCTTTCGCAGGATGATTTGACGCCAAAAATGGGGCGCCGGAGCGGCGAAGCCTACGCTTTCCTTACCGCAGCCGATTCGGCGCGCGCCTCGGTGCAGCCTGACTTTGCCGCCGATCGCACAGGCCGGCCGCGATGCGTATTGGGCAGACACGATAGTTTGGAATCCTGACCGGATGCGTTTCGCGCTTGCCATTGGGCGGCGACTTTCCTATGATCCTCAAACGCGAATCACTCTCATTCGCACCGGAACACCACCCGCCCGCGCAAACGGTTGCGCGGTTGCGTCTCGTGAGCTTTCTCGCCGTATTCGTCCTTCGATGAGGTAACTCGACATGGTCCTTTCCGCACCAGGTGAAAGTTCAATCATGAGTACAACTAATATCCAGCCGGGTCCGTCCTCGCGCGTGCTCGACTTCGTGGCGATCGGCCTCGGGCCGTTCAACCTGAGCCTCGCCTGCCTGGCCGACCCGATCCGCGATCTGCGCGGCCTGTTCCTCGAACGCAACGAGGATTTCGACTGGCATCCGGGCATGCTGATCGACGACACCACGCTGCAAAACCCGTTTCTCGCCGACCTCGTGAGTCTCGCCGACCCCAAAAGCAAGTTCAGTTTTCTCAACTACTGCAAGCAGGAAGGCAAGCTCTATGCGTATTACATTCGCGAGCGCTTTTATCTGAGCCGCGCCGAATATAACCGTTACTGCAAATGGGCCATCAGCCAGCTTTCGAGCATCGCGTTCGGCTCGAGTGTGGAGCACGTTGAATACGATGCCCAGCACGGCTACTACGTGGTGAGCGGGCGGCACACTCGCACCGGGCAGCCGTTCACGCATCGCGCGTTGCGTCTCGTGATCGGCGTGGGCTCGGTGCCGCAATTGCCGCCGTGTTGCGGCGAGCTGCATGAGCGCTGCATCCATAGCGCACATTACGTCACGCGCAAAACCGAGTTGCAGCAAAAGCGTTCGATCGCCGTGATCGGCAGCGGCCAGAGCGCCGCCGAGATCTTCTACGACCTGCTCAAGGAGAGCGACGAGCACGACTACTCGCTCACGTGGATCACACGCTCGCCACGCTTCTTCCAGATGGAGAACACGAAGCTTACGCTGGAAATGATCTCGCCCGACTACATCGACTACTTCTACAACCTGCCGGTCGGTGTGCGCGAAAACATCATCGCCAAGCAGGACAGTCTCTACAAAGGCGTCAACGCCTCGCTCATCAACCAGATCTACGACCTGCTCGACGACCGGCGCAGCCGCGGCAGCAACAGCGCGCGCCTCATCACCAATTCCGAGCTGAGCGCGTGCCACTACGACCGCGTAGACGACCGCTTTCACCTGCGCTTCGTCCAGCGCGACGAGGGCGTGCAATACACGCATATCACCGACGGTGCGATCTTCGCGACCGGCTATGGGCAAAATGTGCCCGGCTTCATCGACGGCATTCGCGCCCGCATTCGCTGGGACGACAAAGGGCGCTACCGCCTCTCGCGCAACTATGCGATCGACGTGAGCGGGCGCGAGATCTTCGTGCAAAACGCGGGGCTCTACAGCCACGGGCTGACCAACCCCGACCTTGGCATGAGCTGCTATCGCAACTCCTGCATTCTGCGCGAGCTGACCGGTGTCGAACACTACAAGATCGAGCGGCGCATCGCGCTGCAGGACTTCTCGGTGCCCGACACGGAAGCGTTCGTGAAAGTGCCGCTGGAGGCGCAATGAAGCTGCGCAGCACGATCATCCTGATGACGACCTTTGCCGTTATCAGCGACGCAATCCTGATTCCGTTCTACCCGCAATTCTTCGCGGCGCGCTATGGCGTGACGAGCCCAGTGCATGCGGGCGCTTACGTGGCGTTCATCTCGATCGTCGTGATGCTCACGCTGCCGCTCTGGGCGCGCATTGCGAAGCGGCTCGACGCCATGCATCTGCTCGTCTACACGCAATGTGCCGCGGGCGTGCTCTCGGTGGCCAGCTATTTCGCGCCCACGGTGGCGCTCTTCTGGGTGCTCTCGCTTGCCATGTTCATGTGCAAAAGCAGCTATCTGCTGATGTACCCGTACATGATGCGGCTCGAAGCGAAAGAATCGCACGCGCATACCATCGGCGTGCTTTCCGTGGTCGTGCATTTCGGCGCGATTGCGGGTGCAGTGGCGGGCGGCTTCGTCATGCAGGTCTGGGACGCGCATCACTGCATCTTCGCGATGGCCGCAGGCGACTTCGTGCAGATGGCGATCTGCTTTGCGCTGATCCGCACGCATGGCATTGCGCGGCGCTGCCGGTTTGCCGGCGAATCCGCTGATGCCCAGTCAAAGCCGGGCCTGCGTGCGCGCATGCCGATCCTGTGCCTCGCCCTGCTCATGCTCGCCTTCGACTTCTGTGTCTATCTCATCCGCCCGTTCATGGCGTCGTACTGGCAGGCGGTCACCCATGCACCCGGCGAGCTGGTTCCGGGGCTCGTGTTCGCCATTCCCGGCATGGTTGCGCTCGTCGCGCTGCGCCTGAACAAGCGGCTCGCCGCGCAAGGCAAACGCGTGCCCGACCACATGCTCGCGAACCTGCTGCTCTGCACCGCCGGCATGCTGCTGCAAGGCGTGGAAGCGCCGCTGTGGATCGTCGTGGGTCGCGTGATGTTCGGCTGGGCGTTGTTCCAGATTGTCGTGAAGCTCGACGTGACGATGTTCGCACTGAGCACGCCCGCCTCCTATGCCGCCGATTACAGCGTCATCAACTTCTTCCAGAACCTTGGTGTGCTGCTGGCCTCGTTCGCGGCCGGCGCCATTGTCGATGAAGCCGGCTTGCGCGCACCGTTCTTCGTGGCCTCAGCAGGCCTCATTGTCACGGCGCTCGCGAGCGTCTGGCTGCTCGCCCTGCCACGCGCCCAAGGCGCCGCCCTCTCCAACCCGATTGCCGAAACAGGAGTCACCGCTCGTGCGAACTGAAATCGCTGCCGACGAAGTCGCGTTGCGTCATGTCGCGGCTGCACGCATCGCCAGGCCAGAGGCCTTTCATATCCGGGCGCTCGACGCGCAACGCGACGCGCCCACGCTGCACCGCTGGTTCGTCGAAGAACGCGCGGCATTCTGGAACATGCGCGACAAGAGCGTGGCGGACGTGGCCGCGTTCTATCAGGCTATCGAGGACTCGGGGCACGCACGCGCCTGGCTCGGGCTGCACGATGGCGCGCCCGCCTTCCTGTTCGAAAGCTACGACCCGGCGCACGAAGAGATTGGCGGTCACTACGACGTGCGTACGGGCGATCTCGGCATGCACCTGTTCGTCGGGCCCGCCGCCATACGAAGGTCCGGCTATACCCGCCACGTGTTCGAAACGCTCATGGCGTTCCTGTTCGAGCGCCTTGGCGCCCAACGCGTCGTTGTCGAGCCCGATGCGCGCAACGCACGCATCCACGCCCTGAATCGTGCGATGGGCTTCGTCTACACGAAGGACGTCGCGTTCCGCGAAAAGATCGCCTCGCTCGCGTTTTGCACGCGCGCTGATTTTTACGCAGCCATTACGCAGGATCACTAAATTCAATAAGGACATCGCATCATGAATCACGTCGCAGCTCAGGCTTCCATGCAACACATTCTCCTCGCGCCCCACGAGGCCGCCGCCCACCTCACCCCCGAAGTCTGGCAGCGCGCAAACCGCATGCTGGTACGCAAGGCCATTGCCGAGTACGCGCACGAGTTGATTGTCGAGCCGCAGCGCGTGGGCGACGCCCCCGGCGAGCACTACGCTCGCTATGCGCTCGAATCCGACGACGGCACGCGCGTCTACACGTTCGACGCGCGCCTGCTCGCGCTGCGCCACTGGAGCATTCGCGCCGAAACGATCGTGTGTTCGCAGGATGGTTCGCCTCAACCGCTCGACGCGCTCGCCTTCATTCTCGACGTGAAAGCGCGGCTTGGCATCAAGGAGGAAATGCTGCCCATCTACCTCGATGAAATCAGCAGCACGCTGTATGGCGCCGCCTACAAAGCCGTGAAGGACGGCCCGAACACGCCCGAACTCCTGAATGCCGACTTCCAGGCGATTGAAACCGCCATGAGCGAAGGCCATCCGGGCTTCGTCGCCAACAACGGACGGCTCGGCTTCGACGCAGGCGACTATCGCGCATTCGCTCCCGAGGCAGGCTCGCCGGTCCAGGTCGTCTGGCTCGCCGTGCACAAAGAGAACGCCGCGTTCCACAGCGCCGCCGACCTCGATTACGAACAGCTGATGGAAGAAGAACTGGGCACGGAAACCATCGCGCGCTTTCGCTCGACGGTCGAAGCGCGCGGCGTGGACTTCGACGACTATCGGCTGATGCCGGCGCACCCATGGCAGTGGTTCAACAAGCTTTCGATCGCGTTCGCAAGCTATGTCGCGACCCATCGCATCATTTGCCTCGGCTACGGCGACGACCGTTATTCGGCCCAGCAGTCGATCCGCACGTTTTTCAATCTCTCGGATCGTTCGAAGCGCTATGTGAAAACGTCACTCTCGATTCTCAACATGGGCTTCATGCGCGGCCTCTCGCCGTACTACATGTCGGGCACGCCCGCCATCAACGACTACATCAAGGGCCTGGTAGCGAGCGACCCGTATCTGCAGGACCAAGGGTTCACTATCCTGCGTGAAGTCGCGTCCATCGGCTTTCGAAATCGTTATTACGAAGCGGCCGTGCAGGCGGATAGCCCCTACAAGAAGATGTTCTCGGCGCTCTGGCGCGAGAATCCGCTGAACCTCGCCGGAGAAGGCCAGCGGCTCATGACCATGGCCGCGCTGCTGCATACGGACCGCCACGGCGCGGCGCTGCTGCCCGCGCTGATCGAGGCTTCGGGGCTCTCGGCGCAGGCGTGGCTCGAGCGATATATGGAGGCGTATCTCGCGCCGCTCGTTCACTGCTTCTACGCGCACGATCTCGTGTTCATGCCGCACGGCGAAAATCTCATCCTCGTGCTCGAAAACCATGTGCCCGTGCGCGCGATCATGAAGGACATCGCCGAAGAGTCGGCCATCCTCAACAAGGACGCGCAGCTGCCGGAAAACGTCAAGCGCCTCGCCGTGGACGTGCCCGAACGCGTCAAGCTGCTCGCGATCTTCATCGACGTGTTCGACGGCTTTTTCCGCTATATGAACCAGGTACTCGTCGAGCACGGTTGCTGCACGGAAGATGTGTTCTGGGACACGGTGGCGCGCTGCGTCGCGCGCTATCAGGAAGCGCACCCGCAACTGGCAGGGAAATACGCCGAATACGACCTCTTCGCGCCCGAGTTCCTCCACTCGTGCCTGAACCGTCTGCAACTGGGCAACAACCTGCAGATGGTCAATCTCGCCGATCCCGCGGGCAACCTGAAGATGGCGGGCAATCTGCGCAATCCGCTCGCGGGCAGGCGTGGCGCGCTGCAAAGCGCCGCACAGCTCAACGGCATGAGCGCCGAAGCGGTCGCGGCGTAAACATGGTGGCGAACCGCGCGCTCGACGACATGCTGCATCGCGCCGCGCGGCTCGTGCCGGGGTTGCAGGGCGTGGTGGCAACGCACCCTGCAGAGGCGATCGTGCATACGCGCCCGGCGTCGGGCGGCATCGAGTCCAATCGCACCGCCCTCGAAGCGATGCTTGACTACTGGTCGGGCACCTACCCCGAGGCGGGCCGCCCTTACTGGTCGTCGCGCTGCTGGGGCATTCTGATCTGGCAGCCGCTCTATTTGAGCGTGATCGGCGTGCATGCTTCGGGCGTGTCGCTGTCACTGCGAGACATTGCGCAGCCCATCGCCGACGGCTGGACCGGCGCGGTCCACATCCGCGATCACGAACCGGCGCAAGGCGACACGCATGCGTTGATCGCTCACGCCGCGCGCGAAATCGTCTCGTGCTGCGAGCAGATGCACGACGAACTGATGCCGGTGATCCGTCTGAACCCGGCATCGGTGCGCGGCACGCAAGCCGATGTCGTGCTCGCCGCGCTCCTTGCGGCACGCAAGGCCCGGCCCGAATGGAGCGACGCGCAAGTCGATAGGCATGGGCGGCAGTGGCTCGCGGCGCTCGGTCTGGAGGGTCACTCAGGCTATTTCCCGTTCTCGCGCACGAACGGCGCGCGTGCACTCGCGCTCGAGCGCCGCACCTGCTGCTACCACTACCGCCGCCGCGACGGCGAACTCTGCAGCACCTGTCCGCGGCTGGACAAGCATGAACGCATCGTGCGCCTGAATGCGCAACACGAAACAGGATGAAACCGACCGATGAACGATATCAGTGACCTCGCGCATCTCGCGCTGCCGCCCGACACGGAGGAGGCGCACGACCAGTTGCCCGCGAGCGCCTATTTCGACGAGGGGCTGTTCGAGCGCGAGATGGCGCGTATCTTCGCGCATTCGGCGCTATACGTGGGCCACGAACAGTCAGTGCCCGAGCGCGGCGACTGGCGGCACCTGCCGCAGGACGAAGGCGGCCGCGTGCTGGTGCGCGGTGAGCACGGCGTGCAATTGCTTTCGAATGTGTGCCGCCATCGGCAGGCGCTCATGCTGGGCGGGATGGCCGGCAATGTCAGCACCCCTGCTCAAGGCAATCTGGCCGCGAGCGGCGGCAACATCGTGTGTCCCTTGCATCGCTGGACCTACGCCCCTGGCGGCGAGCTGATCGGCGCACCCGAATTCGAGCGCAAACCGTGCCGTAATCTCGAACGCTTCGAACTCCGAAATTGTCATGGGCTGCTCTACGAGGGTCCACGCGAGCCCGCGCGCGACATGGCGCGCGTATTTGCGCGCCCGGAGTTCGACTTCTCCGGCTACGTGCTCGATCATGTCGAAACGCATACCTGCCGGTACAACTGGAAGACCTTTATCGAAGTGTATCTGGAGGATTATCACGTTGCGCCGTTCCACCCTGGGCTCGGGCGCTTCGTGACCTGCGACACGCTCGACTGGGATTTCGCCGATACGTACAGCATGCAGCGCGTGGGCGTGCACGCCGCGCTCGCGCAGCCGGGTTCCGAGATCTATCGCGCGTGGCACGACAGGCTGCTCGAGTATCGCGGCGGCGCGGCGCCCGAGTTCGGCGCCATCTGGCTCGCGTATTTCCCCACTCAGATGATCGAGCTTTACCCGCACGTGCTCGTGGTCTCGACGCTCTATCCGAAGGGCCCGCAGGAAACGCTCAACGTGGTGGAGTTTTACTACCCCGAGGAGATCGCGGCCTTCGAGCGCGAATTCATCGAGGCGCAGCGCGCCGCGTATCTGGAAACGATGATCGAGGACGACGAGATCGCCGAGCGCATGGACGCAGGACGTCTGCGGCTGAATCGGCGCGGCATCAGCGACGCCGGGCCGTATCAGTCGCCGCTTGAGGACGGCATGCGGCATTTCCATGCGTGGTACCGGCGCGCCCTCGCGGGACCGCTCGCGTGAGCCATTCGAGACCGCACAAGGGAGGCGGTTGCGCGCCGGCACGGCCAATGACTCGCTGGCCCCCGCCTTGCTCGCCGCGTCAGGCGTCAGCCGTTTCGCTCAAGCTCGGATAATCCGTATAGCCTTGCGCTGCGCCCCCGAAGAAGCCGTTGCGATCCGCCGCGTTCATCGCCGCGTTGCGCTGCAGGCGGGTCACGAAATCCGGATTCGCCAGCACCATCTGGCCGTAGGACTCCAGATCCAAAAGAATATCACAATAAATCAAAGAACTACGCCTAAATACGTTCCGCAAACATGTAAACTTTAGTGCCATAAAATCACTACACGTCGAAACAAGTGAATATTTTGCGGAACTGATTTACCGGGTTGGCCCGACCTTGTCGCCACGGCGTTTTCTCACGTAGTGCTCTGTCATGGTGACCGATGTATGGCCTAGCTGCTTTTGCGCCTGGCGGATGTCGCCAGTGTTGTCCGTCTTGTCGGTTGCCGCCTTCGCACGTAGGTCGCGGAACTGGAATGCATCGAACGGGACGTCCGCTCTGACGCGCGCCGCTTCAAATCGTTTCTGGAGCGCGTTTTGCGTAATCCGGCCGCCCTTCTCGTTGACCACTAGTGCAGTGCTCACGACCTTGTAACCACTCTTGCGCGCGCGGATCCGATCGATAACGCTCTTGAGTTCGCCCGTCACTTCCATGCGCAACTTCGTCCCGGTCTTGCCTTGATCGATGAAGAGGAACCCGCCCCGGATGTCGCGTTCGTCATAGTTGAGCGTGTCTTGCGGGCGCTGGCCGGCGAGATAGGCGAGGTCCATGGCGTCGCGCGTCGGCTCGTCGGCGCATTCGTACACCCTCGAATAGATGTCGTCCTCGACATACACATCCCGGCCTTCCTCTTCGTTCTTCTTGATGCCAGCGCAAGGGTTGGCAGCCTTCGTCAGGCCGATTTCGCGAGCGTGGTTGAAGATGTGACTGAAGAGCGCAAGCTCCCGGTTGGCGCGCACATGCCCTGCCTTGGGCGGCGGCTTCCGCTTCTTCTCCGCATACCAGGCAAGGGCCTTCCGGTGGCGCCACTTCATATATTGCTTGATGTGCTCAGGATCGATCTCATCGAGTTGCGAGTCGACGTCGAAAAACTCCTTCAAGAACACAATCTCTCTCAGATTGCCTTCTTGCGTGCGCGGTGCCTTGCCCGGGAGAACTTCTCGCATGTAGATGTCGGCGGCATCCTTGAACGTAGGCCTCGCCTGCTTGGGAGCATTCGCCCCTTCAATCTCCGCCCACTTCTTGACGGCCAAAACGAAATCTGTCCCAAGAGGTTCCTCGCGCCGCGGCTTCCCGCCATGGTCGTAGTAGTAGTACGTCGTGTCCTTCCGGTGGCGAGCGCGCATACCGGAGGGCAGGTTCGGATTCCTCGTCGGTCGGCGCCCCATGTCAGCCTCCTAACATCATGACCTTTGGTTGCCACTTCTTCCGCGGCTGCTCTGCTGATGCGGTCTTGCCTTCAATCGCCACTCGAGCGATGATCGGTCGCCCGCGAGCATTTGTCCAGAACGGGATTCCGGACGTCCGCAGCCATTCGACCTGAAGCTGTTCGCGCGTCTTGCCCCCGCGCCCCATGCGGACGCCGGTAAGCTCGCCGACTTCTTCTGCCGTCAAAAACGTATCGCTCATACCTTCTCCAATTCCTTCGCGCGAGACAGGTCGAACCGATAATGTCCGCCGCGCGTGGATTGATGCCAGCACATAAACCAGAACAAGCGGTTTTTCTGCATGGCTTCAATCAAGCTTTCGTTGCCAGACCATCCGCCCGTCGATATGCTCAAGCGGTCCTCGCCTTCTTCGGCCCAGAAGGTCGGGTAGTACCATAGCTCTCGCACGAACTCCAGCATGCTTCGGAGATCGGTGTGCGGCCACTCTGCGATCCGCTTCAATGCTTCGTCGGTCGGGTAGCCGTCGTCATCAAGATAATCTTCCATGCGTTCCTCGTTCTTTCGATAACCCGTTGTGCCGCCTCGATCATGCTGCCTGCGCCCTCGCCCAGTCGATCAATGGCGTGTCATAGCCGAGCATCAGTGGATGCTTTGGATCGCCGCTAGCCGTCAGGCCGAAGTGACGCACCGGCTTTCCGCTCGTCTGCAGCATGGCTAGAACCGTATCGAAGTCGTTGCGCATGTGTTTCGGTGCCTTGGATCGATTGCCCCAGCACGGCACAAGCACGTCTGCATCCACGATAATGCGGCCGATCTGATAAAGGTTCTCGCGCCATTGATCGGGTGTTATGAGAACGTCTGCCAAGTGCCTCACGTCCGTCGCGCGGTAGGCCGAAACGTTGCCGACGATGAAGCGCCGGCCGCCGTTGACTTTGGTGAAGCCGATCCACTTGCGCACGGTGGCATCGTCTACCGTGGCATCCGCCGTCGATGGATTGATGCCGAAGTAGGCGAACGTCAGGCCGTCCATTCCGACCTCGCGCTCAAGGCGATAGCGGTATTTGCCGCATGGGCTGATGATTGCGCTCATTTCACCCACCTCACCTTAGCCTTCCCGCACTTTGAGCACCACCCTGGCTGGAAGAATTGATACCCGTTGAACTGGACATGGTGCCAGTGATATTTGTGCCAACAAAGTTTCATTGCACCTCCCTCTCTTCCCGTTCCCGCTCCAGATCCTCGATCAGTTCAAGCGCCCACAACAAAGTTGATTCGGTACGCGGACCCCGATTCCCGTGTTCGATACACCACTTCAGTTCTGCTTTAAGTTCGGCTAGGTCTTTCATTGGCGCACCTCTTTCACGAATCTAGTCGGCGGTCGCTTTCTGATCGTGCCTTTCTTCGTTAGCATGGCTTGGCCGCATTCGTCGTCGCAGACCACAAGCACGCGCTGATAGTCAGTGACATATCCCCAACCAGCGACTTCGCAGGCGGTCATGATGTGAACGCCCAGCGAAGGCTCTTGGCCCTCCATGAGTTGCGTTTTGTCACAGGCAGCGCACTTCAGATTGAAATAGGTCATCGCACAATCTCCGCAAGCCACTTCTGCATCTGCGCGACGGCTTCTTCGAGTTCACCGGGCCATAACGCTCGGCGTTCGACCTTGGGCGCCATCTTTGCAGCCATCGCCGCGACCAGACGCAGATTGACGGCGGTTTCGTCGTTGCTTGTCATCACCCCTCCCTCTGCGCCATAGCTACGTCCTTGTGCGCGCGATATCTCACGGATCCGCCTGCCATGTTCATGCGCTCCAGCGATAGCCCCCTGGCGTCCACCAGATCACTCGGCTCCAAGATCACTGCGCCACCAGACTTACGCAGGATGCACGCGGCGATCATGAAGGCGTTGTCGAGGTCGCGCTGGAGTTGTTCGATCAAGTCGCGTGCTTCCTCGAAAGTCTTGTCACCTGGATATAGGTGCGCCAAAAACGTCAGGCGGCTGATCATGTCTTTCGTTGCTTCAGTCATCGTTCCTCCCTCCCCAGCGCCCGAATCAGATCCGAGTAATAGCTGGACGACACTCGCCCCATGATCTTCGAGCAGTATTGGGCGGCTTCTTCGAGTGCCGCGGTGCGCGAGGCTTGCCATGCCTCCCACCGATCTCGCACCTTCTCGTTGCGAAAATCGGAGCCGCCCCGGCTGCGCGTAGTCGGCTCGATGAAGTGCTCGGTGTGCCACGCCTCAAACTGTTCGCGCATGGTCATTGGCTGGCTCCTTGGGCGGCGAGCGCAACAAGCTCGTCACGCAGACCGGCAAGCCCTCTCACGTCAAGCCCTGCCGAAGCTTGTCCGTTCCAGAGCATCAGCGTCTCGATCAGGTCTTTGACTACGGTGGCGACCTGCGATACGCGATCATCGGGCTGCGGTGCCTGCGGGCAATCGTCCTCGTGCTTACCGTTGATCGGCTCACCGCAGAAAAAGCAGATCCCCGTTGAAGGCTCATCGACTGTGATCCACCGATCAATGTCTGGGTCCGTGCATTCCCAGATGCGGCCATCCTTCTGGCGACGATCTCCTTTCTGGGCGGCTGCTCGCGACCCAACCGCCTCCAGCGACGACTCCACGCCACCGCAATCCAGCGCAATCCAATTGACTTCGCGCTTCTCGTTGATCCGCAAGTTCTCTATGCTCAGCCCGTAAAGGCGGCGGTACAACTGGTACTTCTCGTCTGCCGAAGCCTCGGGCGAGCGAGTTAGGCACATCTGCCATGCGGTGAGGAAGGCTTCTTCGCGAGTGGCGTTGGGATTGCGCTCTAGGAAAATGGCGTAGGCGGATTCGGGGGATAGTGAGGTCATGGTGGGTCTCGTTAGGCGGTGCGATAGAGTGCGTCGAAGGCGGGGACATCAATATCCGATACCCATGCGCGATCACCTTCACCGAAGTGATAAGTCGCGCCGTACTTGGCACCGGGAAATGTGAAATGCGCGCTGCACCGAATGCCGTGGCCTTTCTCGGGTGGTTCAAGTTTCTCGCCATAGACGTGTACGCGCGTGATCGTGCAGCCGGGAAACTTCCCCTCGACTAGCTCGATGAGCGCGTGTTGTGCAGCCAGATTCATGCGCGCTTTGGCGTCATACCGAGCGATGCACTCTTGATGGCAAAAGACCTTTTGACCTCTGGTTACATACGCAGATGGCTCAACTTCGTTGCCATCGTCATCGATGGTGTAGTCATTAGTCACCCGCGCGTAGCAATGGCTGCATTCGAACCGCCAACCACTTTCGATGAGAGCCGAAGCTGGCACTGGACCGGGCGAATAAGCATCGAAGTGCGGTTTTCGGCGGCACGACGTGACGCTCTCCCAATCGGCATCCAGAATCGATGCTCCTTCTCGGCGTGCCGTGGCTGAGTTGGTCGTAAAGACAACGCAACTGCCGCCGTCGCCATCGTCTGTGTCGACCTGGTAGGCCTTCAGAGGTTTGTCGCTCATCACTCATCCCAAAACGCCCGCCAACCGCGAGCAAGAAGAAAAAAGCGGCCAAAATGCAGCCGCGAAAGCTGCGCCGGAGCGCGCTGAGGAGAGGGGTTAGGCGGTCACATACCGTCTTGGTTGAGCTCGCTCCAGGGAACCGATAGCGTGATCACGTTCGGCTCGCTGCGTTGGGGCTCAACCTTTCCGCCCTTCGTGAGGCACAGAATCCATGTACCGTTTGCGCTCGAACTGCTGTACAAGCCATTCGGATCGGATTGCGGAATCACTTCGAAGGCATAGCGATTCGTGCCGCCGTAGTCCTGCACCGTTGACGGATTCGTGAACTGCTCGGACTCGGGAATGCCGTATCCAACCGATCGACACAGCGGCGTATGCTCGTTGTGCATGCCGACGAGATAGGTGTACGTCTGAAGGTTCGGATCGTCGCGCTTCTCGAAGATCTCCTTATAGCGGCGCTTCTCGGTCCAGTTGACGATGGATGGCATACCTACTGCTGCGTTGGATTCGGCCTGCATACGATCCTGTTTTGCTGACTCGATCTGCTGCGTGGTCGGGGCGTTGTCGCACGATTCAGCCGTCAGGCCGAAGAATGCGGCGAGCGAAATAGCGGAGACTGCGAGGATGTTTCGCTTCATGATTAGCCCAGAGAGTTACGGAAAGATTGGATGTCAGCAGGCAAGTCGCCGCAGGTAAATCCATCGGCGTCATGCTTGAACGTGTCAGCGAGTGCGGATCGCCCAGCGGGATCGGCCGCCCGGTATTGATCGCGGATCTGGCGAAGCTCGCGCACCAGCCCATCCGTATGCGATGCCGAGCATTCGAACGTGTCATGCCGGACCTGCTCTTCTCGCGGCGAGTAGTGAGCATTCATGCGAAGCGCCAACTCTCGGCCGCCAACGATGAGAGTCAGGATTGCAGCTAGTGCGCCTAGTGCCAGGGCTGTGATTTTTAGGGTGTTCATGGTTTCCTTTGTTGGACTACGAATAAAAGAACGGCCGACTTCGACCGCGAAAGCCTCGTTTTGCGCGAGACCAGCATGAAAGGGGTTAGGCGATCTCCAGACGATCCCGTTTGACGATCTTGGCTCCCGGGACTTCGCGGCCCGCTTTGATCGCTTTCGAAATATCCGTCTTCGACGGCTTGGCCTTCGGTGTCGGCGGAGTTTTCATGAACTCGGCCGGAATCTGCGCCTCGTCGAAAATCTCTACGGCGGCATCACGTTCGACGTACAACTTGGCGCTGAACGTTCCGTCATGCGCAGAAACCTCGCTGATGCCCGAGCGCTTCATGCTCGTCGCCAGGTATTCGCGAAGCTTCTCTGTGCGCTTCTCGATGGCTGCTGCGCGCTGATTGATGCGCTCGATGTGATCCGACATTGCCTTGACGAGCGATTCCTGATTCAGGATGTAGGCGCAAACGCCAACGCCCTTATCTTTCGTGAGTGCCAGCGCTTCGACCAGCGCTTCGGACAGTTCGCCTGTCTCGGGATCGATTGCATCCGGGCTGGACAGGATCTGCTCAACCTGCGATGACAGGGTGTAGAGGGAAAGTGATTGGGTCATGATGGCCTCAGTAGGGTACGTCGCTATCTTCGAATGCGGGCTGCTGTGGATGCTCCAGCGCTTCCTTGCGGTCATCCTTCGCGTCCGTGAATTGCTTCTCGGCCGCTGTGTCGTGGATGGCTGTAGCCGCCCGGTACGCTGCCGCATACGCAGTCTTGAGGGCGTCCATGTCGGCGGCGGCTTCAATCGCTGCTTTGTGGTCCGCAATCTGCTCCTCGCTCAGAACTTCCTTGATCGGCTCAGCGCCAGACTCAAGCCACTCGCGGAGCATCGTGCCGGTTGCTTCGGTGATCTTGAACGGGTCGCGGCCAGCGAAAAGCCCGGTGCGATCCTTGGACGGCAACGCATAGTTGGAGTCGTGCTGAATGTCGAGAATCGCGGTCAGCTCGTATTCGAATCCGTCGCGCTGCTCGGCCTTCATGCCCAGCTTGACCACCTTCTTGCGGCCGTTTTCCTCGACCTGTGCCGTTTCCGTCTTGCTGCGCATGGTGATGATGATGTGCAGCGGTGAGCGCAGAATCGAGTCGATAAACGCGCGGTGCCGCGGCGTCACGACATTCCACGCCGACCAGGTGTTTCCCTTGAATTTCGCCTGGGCGATCTGGTCGACAAGCTCAAGGCAGCCGCCTACGCCCGACCATTCGTGCGTCACGCTATCGATAATCAGCGTGTCGTATCCGCCCTCCTCAGCCTCTTTCATCGCCTTGATGAAGTGTTCCGGCGTGTAGGGCGGGTCGAGGTCTTGCGAGTCGAAATCGAAGCCGTACTTCGGATTGTCGGCATATAGATTGGCGGAACCTTTCTCTGTATCAATCAGGGCAATCTTGCCGCCCAGCCCCTTAGCGATGAGGAGCGCTCCAAGGGTCTTCCCAGAACCCGAAGGGCCGGTAATTCCCAAGCGAAGTTTCGACTTCTTCCGTACTGCCTTCGTGAATGCCATGATTGCTCTCCAAGTCGGGCGCAGTGGTTATCCCTTGTTGCGTCCCGTACGATTGATTGATCTGGCGGATTTCCCACCATTCCAGACTGTCTAATGCTTGCTGCTGCTCTCTTTCTTGCTCTAGCTGGGCCATCGAATAATCGGGCCCGTCATCGGGGCTCATGAGATGACCTCCGTTTCCGCCATCGCCGTCAGCCGATCAAACAACTCATCGGCATCGCTGAAAACTCGATACGCATCATCAGCGGTGGCGCAGTGAGTAAAGCCGATGTCGTGCAGATGGTGATAGTCCGCGCCGATCTTCACGCAAGTCACCTTGCCGTCATGCACTGGATAGTCCAGATAGGAGCATCCACGGTGGAATGGCAGAACCTGCGTTGCGTCCTGCCAGAGATTCGGCCCATCGAACTTGCTGAAGTGCGGATGACTTGGGTAGATGTATGCATAGACGGCCCAGCGATGCGGTCCCTCGTATTCATCCTCCGTCCCGTAGTGCCGGCTGATCTCGATGGCGAACATCTTTCCTCGGCGCGTCCAGATGTCTTTGTGCTTCCAGGATTCGACGCTCATCATTGACTCCTTGTCGTGGCGAGTTGCCATCTAATTTGCGCGTCTTCGGATCGGTCCCACTGGATAGCTACCAGTGCAGCGAAAGCTATGAACACTGCTGCAACGGTCCAGAGAAGCCTGCTGTGGTTCGGCGGCTGGGTGGGGTGTCTCATGGTCTGTCATCTCCACACGCCGACAATCGCATCCGGGTTGGCAATGCATGCCTCCAGATACTTTGCGATCCACGGCACGAAGTTTTCGTACTTACCCCAGCCGTTCGGGGCGTTGAACTGCTCGTAGTGGCTTGGGCGGCGAACCATGTCCGCAAGCCCAATCTGGAGCGCTTCGATCAACTGGCTGGCCTTCGTGACGCTGATTTCGTCGGGACGCCAGAGATGCATGTAGATGCCAGCTTCGCGAGCCATCGCGCCAAGGTTGTGCGTGATGTTCGCGGAGTAGATTTCTGCACCCTCGCCATCGGTCAGATAGACGTCGAGGCTCATGGAAGTTTTGCCCCCGTCCGTTCGTTGTATCGCCCCTTCTCCGGGCTATTGGCTCGGCTAAGTACGTACTTGTCGCCCAGCAATTCGATCATCCGGAGTCGCGCCAACTTCTCGGCTGCTGCGCGTTGCTCTGCTGGGTCGAGTTCTGCCGTCATGTGGCGGCAATCGTGAAGTCCTTTCATGTCAACCTCCAATAAGCTGAAAGACCGGCCGCACGACCGAGAGCGCCGCGTCGATTGCCGAATCGCCAAATTCGATAAAGAACGCCAGGCAAGCGCCGCCTACCAGCAATCCAAGAAAGACGCATAGGCCTAGAACAAGGTCGCAGGCAAAGCTCATGTCGTCAGGGGTGAATTCGTTCACTTGTGGTCTCCGCAACTGCTCACGCCCTCATTGCCCGGTCCCAGCTCGCGACCGCACTGGCTGCAGTACGTTTGCGGGAAGCGGGGTTGGGCCAGCACCTTCAGATATCCATCTCGGGCCGCGATAGCCGCTTGCATCCCCGCGCTATCGTTATCGACCGCGAAATTCCAGCCAGCTTTCATACCGGCGATATATGCGCTGTCGTAGAGGGCATCAGCGCGCTCATCGATTTCGCTCATGGCCGCTACCTCCAACTCTGACCAGAAAGAATTTTGTACACTTGCGTAGTCGAAATTCCGAACCGCTCAGCAAGCATCTTTTGTGTTATTTCGCGTGGTCTATAAGACTTACGGATCTCTTCTGCTTGCGATTGCGTTATTTTTGCTCCGGCGTTTCGATCGCCCCGGGCAGATCCGTCCCTGCCTTTTGCATGTCGATCGGCTGCATTGTCCTTATTGGCCCCTTTGAATAGATGCTTTGGATTCACGCACCTCGGGTTGTCGCAACGATGCAAACAAAGCAACTCCCCTAACGGGCCAATGTTCAATTCGTATGAAACTCGATTTGCACGAATCTCGGAGTTGCGCCTTGCCACTAACCTTCCGTAGCCGTCTCGGTCAACTGCTCCTATCCAAGGCCAGCAGGCATCCTCTCCGGCAGATCTATCTACCTTTTCCCAGAAACGCGTTATTAGATCTGCATTAATGTTGATGATCCGCATATTCAAATTCCCTAGATCGATTGCACTTCAAGACCCAACATTGCAGCCTCATCCTTCGCAGCCTTGGCGCGCTGTTTGATGGCCTCCTGAATCGCGCGAATTAGCACCTCATCCTTGGCGCGGAATACGATGTTCTTGGCGCGAAGGGTTATCGTGCCGTCGAAGTGTTCGTCGAAGGCGAGGACCAAATCGGCGTTGTCCAGTTCTAGGCCGCCCTCGCAGTGGATGACGGCGGCTAGTTCTATGTGTTCAGTCACGTTGGACTCCTAAATAGTGTGTAGCCCTGACGGAACGAGGCCGGAGGTGATCCCGGCTTGCGGGGTGGCACTGATCCCGCGCTTGTACGGCATACGCCGCTCATACCACCTATCACCGGCACTTGCAGAGTCCGGTTGCGATCTTGCTGCGCATCACCACTGCGCTATGCTCGTTCCGTCAGGGCGCCCGTATCGCAGGGCCGGCGGCTCGCTATGGAAGCTCCACCCGGATTGCCAGTTCCGGCAGTGTGTTGCGGCTGCATGTTCCTTGGCGCCGTCATCTGGTTAGCGAGGGTGGGTACTCCTCAACCATCGGGCAAGTGCGAACCCATGCGGTCTGTCGTGCCGCTCTCAACGGGCGAAACTCAGCCTGATTTAAATTGCGTCCATTACTTCATGGCTCGGCCCTCGGTCATTGCCCCGAACGTTCGGCGGGTCGGGATTCGCCCTCAAGGTCACTCAATGCCCCGCTGCCGAGACGGGGAAGGTTCGCTCTCGTCCTTGCCGCGATGCATCAGTTCGATCTCTCGCGATGGGGACTGCTGCCGGCGTTGCTCGTTACTCTGTGACGGTTTCGCGTTCGTCGCGCAGCACGTCATCGATGCTGCGGCCTTCTTCGTCGCACCAATCGAACCAGTCGGTCTCGCCATCAGGGCCGACCTCTTCCTGTTGAACTAGACCACCCGCATTGCAGTAATCGCCCTTGATGCGGTTCTCGTACTGGAAAATGTCGTAATCGGCCAGTACGGTCAGGATCTTCTTGGCCTCATCCACGCTCTCAACCGGCACTTCGAACGATTTGCCGGGGATCTGCGGAATCCACCATACTTTTAGTTGTTGGGTCATGTCAGTCATCGTCCTCGTCCTCGTCTTCGTCCGACTCTTCGTCAGCGTCGTAGTAATCGAACGGGTTGTAACCGCTGATCGTGCCGTCGCCCATGATCTCGATGAACTTGGCGATGAAGTCTTGATCCTCGGTGCGGATCTCGAAACACTCGGCGTCCATTTCGAGGGATACCTCGGAGTGCTTGCCTAGCACTTCGCCGAAATAGACCTCTTTGCCGTACAGCTTTTCGAGGTCCGCCTTCTCGCACACGAAAATGCCGCTCAGAGTGCCGCTGCGGCCATAGTCGACGCCCAACTCAACGATTACTTTCATACTTCCTCCTTTGGAAAATCCTTCCACGAAAGCGTTCTCGCCCGCTTCATCCGATCCGGTATGTGATCAGCCGTCGCGCCGTGGATAAACGCCCACGCGAACATCACCACGATGAACCAGATGCCAAATCCGGTTACGACCTTTTCTGCGAAGTTCATGGCGCTACTCCTCGATTTCGACGGGCACGGCGCGAGCAATCAGCCAATCTTCGGCGCCGCTCGTCATCTGAATGGCGTAATCTTCAGTGTCGTGATAGGCGCACTCGTGATGAGCACCGCGCCTGTAGAGGTTCACGTACACGGTGCGTTTCCGTGGAACTGCGAACAGAGCATCTTCGTTCACAACCTCAACGAAGCTAGTCCCGCCCACCGCCTGAAACTCGACAACGTGGCGCCCGTCTTCCAGCTTGGCTAGGTAGCGCGCCTGTTCGATTGAGCGCTGGAATCGTTTCGCAATCACCTTGTCGCCCAACTGGGCCGACTCAGCATTGAATGGCTTCAACATGGGTATTCCCTATCCGTAGCTAAGACCCTCGTACTCAGCAAGCCGTTTGCTGTAGCAATTGCCGCAGCAAACGGTAGTGAATGAGGGCCAATAGTTCACGCGTTTCTTGACATCGGGCTGCAACGTCTCGCACTCGTCGCAGCGATCTAAGACCTTCACTTCCAGAGGGCGGCGGCGCCAGGCTTCGGTTGTCATGGTTCGTCCGCGTCGATGGCTTCGAGAAGGTCGAGGTCGGTCTCGGTCAACGGCGAGCAATCCGAGCAAACCAGATCTCGATCTCCTCGCATGAGGCGCAGCCCAGCCATCGCCGCGGAGTGAGACGACAGCGTTCCAAGCCAGCGGTCACCGCAATAGATCGTGCCGCTCACAATCGTCATGTTTTGATTCCAGTCCATGTCATCACCTCACTGAAAACACAAGCGGCTCATATCAACAGTGCGGAGATAGCGCCAGCGGCCGCTGCACAGCGCATATTCCGAGTAGATCCATGCCGCCGCTTGATGTGGGCGGATGACTGTGTGGACTTGCATCGTTGTCCCCTATCAGGCCGACTCGGCCTTTTGGCACTCCAGCATCCCGTTCTCGTAGCGATAGCGATGGTCCTGCGCGCCCAAGGAGCATTCCAGCCAATCCTTGAAGTCGTAACTAGGCGCGGGATCGCCTTCGGCCATGCAGTATTGCTTGAACCGCAGATACCGTAGGTACATGCTTGTTGCGAGGCATTCCATGTCGGTCTCCTGTCCGCTAGTGCGGATGGGTTAGGCGGCTAAAAGTTAGCGATTCTCTGCCCCAGAACTTCCGAGTATTCGTTCATGATCGAAAGCTGGTAGACGAGACGCCCGGCTTCTGCATTGGGGAGGTCCTGAAAGATCGCGTTAGAGGGATGGACGAACGCCGCGAGCTTTCCGATCTTCGCGTCAAGTTCGGCCTTCTCGTCGACCACTCGTTGTTGGTGAGGCGCGTATGTCATGGCCTATCCTAAAGAGGGTTAATCGAGAGAATGGGTTAATAAACCAGAAGGATTCGCCCAACCCGCAAACCGACACGCTCGCAATAGGCGCTCAGCTTCTCGATCGCCTCATCCTTCGTGGAGGCGTCAACTGCGGACACGTCAATCAGTCCATCGACTTCGTGACGGATAGTCCAGGTTCTGTCTTTCATGTCAGTCTCCAATAAGGAGTACTACGAATAAGGGAGTTAACAACCTCAAGTCCCAACGCTCAGTTCTCATATGGCAGAGATTTTCGGAGCGATGTCGTGATCGGCGAAGGGGCCCAGTCTTCGTGCTGAACGTGTGGGCTTGAGGGTGCTGGGTGCCGGTTACGTAGTCCGGCGTATGCTTCGCTACGGCATACCGTCCGTGGGCCTATCATGAAGCGCCGAAGGGCAGCTACCCCCAAAAACAAAGGCTCGGCAGTGACGTCTTTATCACTCGTCCACCAGCGAGTCGCACACACCGGCAGAGTTTGCTGTCTGCCTACCTGGGTGCACTTTCGGTACAGTTGCTCAGTGAATGGCGCTGTGGCCGCTCGTCTAGTCGGCTGACAACCACTATTTCGCCCGCTGCTTGTGCATGTGCCACAGAGCCGTTTGCGGTCCTACTTCCTCTCTGTGCGCGTGTCGCATCCACGCCGCTCCAACGCCATTCATTGAACAACCAGGCGGCTCGTTGCGGGCAACTCCCATCCGAAGATGGCTCCGCGCTCACGTCCGCTCTTCAATCCGCATGCAATTCTATAGGCGCTCTGGCACCCAGGTTGCATACGGATAGCCTCTGATCTTCATTCCGTGGGTAGAGGGTTGCGCCACGCTCCTATTACCCATTGGGCTATCGGAGTCCCCGGCTCTCGCCGGCTGGTATCGCTTGCGTCAGGTTTAAAGAACGCCCGGAGACTTTCCGGGTAGCGCCGTTGCGCTTAGACTTACTGGTCTCTTCAGTGCGGGCCTAACCCGCAGACCGCCGAGGCGGTTTCGACCTGTTACTTACCCTTCCCGCTGCACGTCGAACAAACGCGGAGCTTTCCGTCCGGTGCCCAAGGGTCCTCATACCCGCAGCCGTGGCAATCGACGCAGATCGTTGCGGCCTCGACGTTTTCGGGCGTCGGAGCTTCGTAGGGCTGGCTGCGCACCAAGCTCAAACGCGCGCCGCGATCCTGCATTTCCCGGTAGAACGGCTGCGACTTCCACTCATCCACGCTCACGCACTTCGAAAGCGGCTTGCGAGCGATCATCGCGGCGTCGTCTGTCGGCAGAGCTTCGATCGAGGCGAACATGCCGAAGACGTTGTAGGCGTAGTGCGCTTGCGAAGCGTCGGTCGGAAGTTCAGCCTTCACCCAGGAGCCATCGTGGAAGGTGATCTTGCAGATTGCGGTTTGCATGTTCATCTCCACTCGTTGTGTGTTTGCTGCGTGCTTCGGTATGACTGAAGTATAGGAAATCTAGACTCTAGGAGTCAAGAAAAACTAGACATCGAATTTGTAACAACGGGAAGGCGTGAAAAAGCCCGCGCTCGGCGGGCCTTTGGAGGGGAGTTACTACGCCCGGGATTCGGGCGGCTGTCGCAGGTTACTGCGGCAGACTTAAGACGGGTTGCGCCGTGGACTAGCTATCTGAAGACTCTGACTTTGGCTTGGGCGCGGAAACCTTGGCGGCACCATATCCGCCCGCACCGCCCGCGAAGAACGCAAATGCGAGCTTTAACGCCTCCATTACGAAGGCATCCTTGTTCATTTTCAGGGCCAGATAGGTAAAAACAAGAACCAGTATGATGACGGCGCCAGCGAAGATGAATTTCATCTTGGTCATACTTCGGCTATGACCACGATCCTTCTCGAGATCGCGCTCTTGGGCCGCGAGCATTTCGCCGGCATGCTTCGCCTGGTGCTCCAGCTCTTTTGCGCGGATCGTCAGTTCCTGCTGACGCAGCCCCTGCTCACGCGTCTGTAGCTCAATGAACTTCTCGAAGGTCTCGGGTTTGAGAGCTACATCCCGGCCCGTTTGATTATTGTTGCCTCCCGCCATCTGGTTCCTTTTTCTCACAAGGTCTTATAGATGGGCCGGGTATAGGTGACGCGGAATGACCCAAAGTCTTTCGTTCCGAGCCGGCCAGGTACAACCTTAGATTCCTTGATCATCGACGGCTTGGTCGTCATAAGCTTCAGAAACTCGGATGGCGTCAGAATTTCCGATTCGACCGGTAGCACATCGATTGCTTGGCTGAGGTGACTCATGACATCCCCCAAAAAATGCTTGACTTGCCCAAAGTATACCAAATTGGTCAAGACGTTAGTGCCTGGCTAACCCTAGTCCGGCCGCCACTTCGATGGCTTTGCGATGCCGCCAACATAGTGCATCTTTTCAACTTCCTCATCAGGGATCGAGATCCGGCCGTGCGATGCATTGACGGACGCCAGATGCAAACGCCCGCTGGCCCGGTACAGGAATTCCTTGACCATCACGCGACCATCGACGGATTTCACCATGACTTCATCACCAGGCTGAACCGGGTGATTGGGCTCGACAATCACATACTCGCCAGGTCGAATTCGGGGCAGCATCGATTCGCCTTCGCACTGTAATGCGTAGGCATCAGGGTCTGTAGTCGGCCAGTCCACATAGCCGTCACCATGCCCAACAGCATATTCAATGTCCGCCCAGTATCCGTTATCACCAAGTTGAGCCATGCCCACCACTGCTAGTCCCCGCCACTTACCGACCGGCTTGGGGCGGTAGTCGTGGCTATACGCCGCGAGGGCTCGTGGATCTTCCCCGGGCTCCGGGCTTTGTTCTTCGGAATGCGGCGCGAGGGCTTTTTTCTCCCCTATGCCTGCCAGAATCCAGGCCACGCTGTAACCAAACTCGTTCTGGATGCAAACCGCATCTTCGACGCTTGCCGCTCCATCTCGAAGCCACGCGTCCACGCGTTCAGCCGGCATCTTCAGTCGCACGGCGAATGCATGTGCGTCCAAGCCGTTCTCTTGCAGCATCTCTTCGAGTCGCGCACGAATCGGCTTGCCTGTTGCGGGCGAAGGGTTCCCTTCGCCAGTCGTATCCGGCAACGGCAGGTTTGCCAACGCAGCCATCTCTTGGATCTGAGCATAGCTGGGCTCGTGCCTGCCATTTTCCCAAGCAGACACGTTTCCTTTGCTCACACCGAGCCTTTCCCCGAGCTGCTCCTGTGTTAGAGCGGCCTTCTTTCGGGCGGCGCGGATCCATAGTTTGATTTCCATGCGCGGAGGGTATAGGAAATCTAAACGCAGCGGGTCTAGTTTTTCTTTACTTCTTGGTCTAGTAAATCTATACTTGTCTGGAAGCTCACTCATGACCAGACACCGAAATGGACAAACACCCGATCGAAATTGCCGCTCAGCATGTTGGCAGCTACAAAGCGCTCGCCGACATCCTCGGCGTCACCAAGGGTGCCGTCCATCAGTGGATGCTGGAAACTCGGCGCGTACCAATCGAACACTGCGCCGCCATTGAGCAGGCAACCAATGGCCTCGTGACTCGGCAGATGCTGCGCCCCAACGACTGGAAGTCGATCTGGCCGGAACTCGATTCTAACGGAGACATCGCCAAACGATCGGCGGCATCTGACGACACCCAAAACAACCCCGGCGGGGCTGTGGGCGGTTCCAGCGGAAAAGAGAAGCTGGCTAAAGCGGCTTAAGTTCACGTTTTTCATTTTTTGGCGTCCTAAGTGACGCCATTAAATTAGTTCCAATTCATCTGGTATTTCAATCGGTATCACGATTGTTTTTCTCTAACGGAGGGCGAAGTGGAAGACGAACTGGCGCTGATGGGCTGCTTATACGGCCCCGGCTTCCTCCCGCAAAAGTACATCGCACTTTGCAAGGACTACCGCGACGCCGTTCGTCTGTCTTGGGTCGCTCGTCGTTCGAAGGGCATGACGCAGCGCACTCTCGCGGAGCGCGCCGAACTCTACGCGTCGCACGTCTCGGAATATCTGGAGATGTCGCCGATCAACAAGAAGGGTGGCAAGTACCGCAGCCTTCCTGCTGACAAAATCGATGCCTTTGAGGGTGCAGTGGGCAACAAGGTGATTACGCAATGGAAGGCATACACGGCCGGCCTGACGATCATGGAAGAGGTTCTCGAGCAAAGGAAGATCGCATGAACGCCTCACATCCCCCTATTCACGTCCACCCGCTGATCGGCGAAGTGTTCGAGTTGCTGCATCGAATGACGAAATCGCGCGATGAAGCGCTTAGTTGGCATGCGTGGGATGCCATCAAGAAGTTGCAGAAGTACGAAGAGGCAGTGCGGAACGAACAGAAGGGGAATTGAATGAGCTACGGATTTGTTTACATCATGGAAAGTTCTGCCTGCCCCGGCATGTTCAAGGTCGGCTATACGACAAAGAGCCCGATGGGCCGCGCAGACGAGCTGACGAAATCGACCGCAGCACCCCTGCCTCTTACTGTCATCTGCTATGCAGAGTTTGAGAATGTCGAGACTCATGAAAAGCGCATTCACGCCGAGCTGGCTTCGCAGCGGGTCAATGAGCGCCGTGAGTTCTTCTGGGGGCCGTTCTCGCGCATCTATCACGCAGTGATGAACCGAGATTACGCGATTGCCCTCTGCGAGCACCATGCCGCAGTTGCCTTCTGGGATGAAGAGCACGCAGAGCAGAAAGTGATCGGCGGATTCGAGCAATAGTCCGGGGAATTTTAATGGCAGAACGCGAGGCCCCGTATCCAGCCGATACGCGCGCTAAAGGATGGCGGTTCGAACTGGATCTGGAGCAGATCGACCAGTCGGATACGTGGGCGCTCACGCCCGCAGAGTTCCGCCCCTGGCTTCTGATGCTCTGGGCTTCGGCATGGCGTCAAACGCCGTGCGGATCGCTGCCAGATGATGACGCACTCATCTCTGTTCGTATCGGCATGAAGCCTGCCGTATTCGCGAAGCAGAAAGTGAATCTGCTGCGTGGATGGTGGAAGGCTGTAGATGGTCGCCTGTATCACGACACGATTGCCAAGCGCGTCGTTGAGATGCTCGCAGCCCGAGACAAGGAACGCAACCGGAAGGCGGCGTACAGACAACGGAAGGATTCTGAAATCCCGGAGACTCCCAAGGGTGTCCCGGTGTTGTCCCACGGGACAAATGATGGACAAGTTAAGGACAACCAGGGGATGGACGACACCAGTACCAGTACCGGTTTATATAAACCCCCCATACCCCCCGTTGGGGGGCTTCCTGAAACCGTCCCAGCCAAGGGGAAGAAACGGAACGCCATCGCACTGCAAACGTTCCTTGACGACTGCAAGGCGAAAGGCGAACTGCCCATCCCTGAAGGCGACTCGGTTTTCAAGTACGCCGACGAGACCGGAATCCCCATCGAATTCCTTCGCCTTCACTGGCTGGAATTCAAGGAGCGGTACACGGGCCCTGACGCGAAGCGATACACGGACTGGCGATCGGTCTACCGGAAATCGGTGCGCGGTTGCTGGTTCAAGATTTGGTACATGCGGTCTGACGGCACATGCGGCCTGACGACGCAAGGCGAGCAAGCGAAACGACATCACGGGAAAGACCTGACATGAACGCACCCGACCAATTCCTCGACCAGACCCGCGAAGTGCCGGCTTCGGTCGAAACTGAGCAATCGATCCTTGGCGCGCTGATGACGGACAACGATGCGCTCGACCGCATCGGCCATCTGCGCAGCGAGCATTTCTATCGCTGGGATCACCGCCTGATCTTCGGCGCGGTTCAGAAGCTGATTGTGAGCAACCGTCGCGCCGACATGATCACGGTTTTTGACGCCCTGAAGGCGACGAACGAGGCTGACCATGTCGGAGGGTTGGCGTACCTCAACGGGCTCGTCCAGAACGCTCCTGGCGCGGCTGGGATAGCTCGCTGGGCTGACATCGTCGTTGATCGCTGGAAACTTCGCGGAATCATCACCGCTGCGGACGAAATTTCGGCCATGGCATTCAACCGCGAAGGCCGCACGGTTGAGCAGATCCTGAACGAGGCGCAAGCCAAGTTCGAGCCGTTGGCTGTCACGACGAGCAAGGATGCGCAGTTCATCGGTTCGTACCTGATGCCGATCGTGGAGCGCATGGACGATGAGCAGAACGGGCGCGAAATCAAACTGAAGGCGCTTTCGACCGGCCTACGTGATCTTGACGCGAAGCTCGGCGGCGGCGTTCGCCCGGGTCAACTCATCATCGTTGCTGGCCGGCCTGCCATGGGAAAGACGGCTATCTCCCTCGGGATTGCTGAGGCGGCTGCCGCTATCGGGGCGCCTTCGATGTTCTTCTCGCTCGAGATGCCTGGCGCGGAACTGTGCAACCGCGCTCTCTCCCGCGCCTCCGGCCTGCCGCTCGACAAGATCCTCGACGGCAAGAAAATGCCCACCGAGGGGAAGGCACCGGAATGGGCCCACTTTGCCCGCGGCGTCGAGGAAGTCTCCGAACTGCAGATCCTTGTGGACGAGCAGTCTGGGATTTCCCTTACGGAAATCCGCAGCCGCGCCCGCAAGGCGAAGCGCCAGCACGGTCTTGGGATGATCGTCATCGATTACTTGGGCCTGATGGCTGATGGCGATGGCAACACGCGCAATGAGCGCGTGGGTGCTAATAGCCGCGGGCTGAAGGCGCTGGCGAAACAACTGGAGGTTCCTGTTGTCGTGCTGGCCCAGCTCAACCGGAAGCTCGAGGAGCGCGCCAACAAGCGCCCGATGCTCTCGGACCTTCGCGACTCAGGCGAAATCGAGCAGGACGCCGACATCGTTCTCTTCCTGTACCGCGACCAAGTCTATAACCCGGACACGAAGGATCGTGGCATCGGCGAGATTCAGATCGCCAAGCAGCGCAACGGCCCGACTGGAACCGTGGGCGCGGTCTACATCGAGGACCGGACGATGTTCACGGACCTGATGCCAGGCACGAAGTTCGGCGAGATCGAAGAGAAGCCGAAAGCCAACAAACGCGGTTTCGAGTAACCGAGGACTCACACCATGAGCGAGATGGCAGAAATTGTGCGTAGCAGTACTAAGGTTGCGATCGGGGATGCGGTGCTATATCTGGGTGATTGCCGCGACATCCTGCCGACGCTGCCGCGCGTGGATGCGGTGATTACTGATCCGCCGTATGGGATTGGCGAGAACAGCAAGAAGGTTGGTTCGCGCCAGAACGCTGCAGCCGTGACCGACTACGGCGTCTTTAACTGGGACAAAGACCCGATTGACCATGACCTTCTGCAGGCCGTCATTGCGGCTGGAAAGCATGCCGTCGTGTTCGGCGGGAATTACTACCCGATGCCTGCAGCGTCGTGCTGGCTAATCTGGGACAAGCAGAACACTGGAGACTTTGCAGATTGCGAGCTGGCATGGACGAACCTCCCGAAGGCCGTCCGCATCTTCCGTCACCTTTGGAACGGAATGATCCGCGCTGGCGAGGAAAAGGGCCAGCAACGCGTCCATCCGACCCAGAAGCCGATCGCCGTCATGCAATGGTGCATCGAGCAAGCCGGGATGCCCGAAACGATTCTTGACCCGTTTATGGGCTCAGGAACCACGGGCGTCGCCGCTGTCCGTCTCGGTCGCAAATTCATCGGCATAGAGCGCGAACCGAAGTACTTCGAAATCGCGGTGCGCCGCATCGAAGACGCCCAGCGCCAGGAATCGCTATTCGAGCCCGAAGCGCCGAAGGCGGAACAGATGGGGTTTGAACTGTGAGGCGCGCTGCTCGCATTGATTCGAACCAGCCCGAGATCGTGGCTGCACTCCGAAAGATCGGATGTGCCGTTCAACACCTTCACGCGGTTGGCTCTGGGTGCCCCGACCTTCTCGTATCGCGCGCCGGCAGAACAGTCTGTTTCGAGGTGAAAGACCCGAACCAGCCGCCGAGCAAACGCAAACTCACCGACGACGAAGCAATCTGGTTTGGCAATTGGCGCGGTGAAGCATACGTAATCGAAACCGCCGAGCAGGCAATCGCAATTTTGATGGGAGAGACAGCATGAAACGCCCGCACTACGACCGCAACAAAAACCCCATCCATCGCTTCGCCGCGATTAACAAGCTGATGGGCGCGCAGATCGGCCGCCAGGAAATCACTGAAGACGATGTGGACGATATGGAGATCGTCGTGCTGGCCGCAGTCGAGTGCATCTCCAAGGGGCATGGAAGCGTGTCGCATTACAACGAGATCGCACATGTCCTGAATCAATCGTGGGTCCTGGCGACGGAGCGCGGAACCGGCGAAGAGGCTAAGCCTTATCTGCTCGTTGCTCAAGACGCCATGAATCGCATGGTCAAGCGTTTCAAGAAAACGGGCAAGTTTCGCTTCGATGGCTTGGGCCTTGAGGCTGTGCGACGCGCCATTGAACTGTGGAGCCATCAGATCCAGCTTTGCACGCTGGGCGAAGTTCACGCTGCCGGCGAGATCGCTGACAAGCACTTTTGGAATACACCTGCGGAGGCAGCTTAAATGGGCGCACCACGTTGGTCCAAACAAGAGGACGCGGACCTCTCCGCCATTTGGGCGGAAAAGGGAAACCTGAAGGAAAGCCTCTATCTGTTCGAAGGGCGCAGCTACCTGGCGTTGCTTGACCGCGCTAGTTATCTCGGCCTCGGTCGCCGCCCTCATCCCGATAGGCGCGGCGTTGCATTCGCCAAGGCTGCGGTCCTGTGCGAACTGGAGAAGAAAGGTCCGGGAAGCATCCCTGAACTTCACGCACGTACCCGGCTTTCGAAGTCAGTCCTCGCGCGTCATTTCAAGCCAGAATTGGCCGGCACGGAATACCACGTCATTGACTGGCTGCGTCGCCCGCAAGGTGGCGGGTTCGTGCCCGTCTTCAAATTCGGCCCCGGCGAGAACGCAGTGCGCCCCACTCCGCGGACCACCACGGAACAATCGCGCGTGCAGCGACTGCGAGACAACGCAAAGCGCATGGTGTCCGGTGATCGTCCGAAGTCCATGAACCCCTTCGCGGTTGCTGCGGGCCTTGTCCAAGCGCCGACCGGAACGCAAGGCCGCGTATTTGCGCAGCCGATGGACGTGGAAGTCTGGGGCCAAACGAGGGAGGCCGCATGACTCTCGCACTGAACGCAACTGCTCTGCGGATCGCCGAGTTTGTTGAGCGTAACCCCGGCTCGACGAAGCGACAGATTGCAACCGGCCTGAAGCTCTCCGATAGCACGGTCGAAGGTTATATCGGGCCGCTCAAGGCTGCGGGCCGCATCGAGTCGCAAGTTTGCCAGCCGCCGCGTTACATCCCGGGCAATGGCGACGCGCCCACTGTCGGAAAGATCAACGAATCGACGGCCATGTTGGTTGGCGTGATGCATTCGATGGTGGCGAATGGAATTCAATCTAGGAGAGCGGCGTGAGCATATTCACTGAGTGGTTCCCGAAGGGCGTCAAACCGACGCGTGAAGGCGTCTACGAGGTGGCTGACGAAGGGGATTACAGCCTTTTCCTTCTCGAAAGATTCCAATGGTACGCGTATTGGAACGGAAAGCGCTTCTGCTACCGCGCATCAGACGTTCCGGCGCACGCGTTCGAATCCCGCGAATATCCCACGGATTTGCCCGCACTCACCAAGTGGCGCGGACTTGCCAAGGAGCCGAAATGAACTGCGAACTCAATGACCTTGCAGTAATCGTGCATTCCGAGACGGGGCGCAACCTCGGAAAGATTGTCGAGGTTGTCAAATTCCTCGGCGAATCACCGGAATTCAATGGCTATACGTGGTGCACAGGTTCCGGGCCAGCGTGGCTCTGCGAGGCCAAAGGTACGCCTATTAGTGTTCGATATGGTGATCCAGTGTTCGCCGTCGTCATACCCGACGTATGGCTCAAACCCGTTTCCGGCCTACCCATCGACGAAGAGGTAACCGAAGACCTAAAGGAGCTGGCATGAAAACGCTACCCGAACCCACCCAGCTAGTCATGGGGATGAGCCACAAGGAAATGCTCGAGATCATGCGCTCGAACGACATCTTCTGCGGGCACGACAAGTTCACGCGGATTCTGCAGGATGCGCAGCGCCGCGCCTTGCAATACCGCGATAGCCAATCGGCACTCGACCGTATGACCGAGAACGCAGAAGACCTAGGGCTGTATCTGACGCAAGAGGTGCCAAGTGGAAATGACTGACCTCTTCCCGCCGCACATCAAGCCGGTTCACATCGGCTGGTACGAGACCCAGTGGTTCGATTGCGGATGGGCTTACGAGTGGCGGCTTTGGTGGGATGGAAGGCTTTGGCGAGACGGGCCCGGTGCATGGGCGCTGTGGGATCAACAGGTAACTTGGCGAGGACTGAATGCAAACAACGGCTGAACTGGTAACGACAATCGGGCGCCTCCAATCGCGCATTCAGGAGGCATCCGCCAAGGGGTTCAAGACTGACGCCTCGCTGATGCTGGTGTACGAGCTTGAGACCATTGTCGGCACGCTGATCGAGAGCGCTACGGCTGAATACTGGGCTTCGAGTAAGGGGGCAGCACGGTGAGCACATTCACCTACACCGCAAAGATCCTCGGCTTGTTCCCGGTCAAGCGCACGGTCGTTAAGCCGCGAATCTACTACTCGACCGGCGGCATTGTCCCTTGCTGGGTGTGCTCGAACGGTGGCGGCTATCCGGGCTTCGGTAAAACGCCGCGCCAGGCATGGAACGATTGGGCTAACTGGAGTCTGGTATGAGCGACCGCCGAGTATTCAAGCTGGTTCACGAGTCCGCGCGCCGTAACGCGATTAGCACCGTCGCACGCGCCCCGGATGGCTTCGTTGTCGAGATCAAGCCGGCAACCCGCTCACTGGACCAAAACGCCAAGTTGCACGCAATGTTTTCCGATGTCGCGGCGCAATGCACGTTTCACGGCAAGAGGCGCACGGCTGAACAGTGGAAGGTGATTTTCATCTCGGCGCATTCGATCGCCACCAAGGAAGGCGGCGAAATCCTCGCGGGGCTCGAAGGCGAGTTCGTCAATATCCGCGAATCGTCGGCGCGTATGTCCATCAAGCGGATGAACAGCCTGATCGAATACATGCTGGCTTGGGGTGCGGAGAACGAGGTCGAATGGTCCGATCCGGGGCCGCAAGGTTACGACGAAATCAGAGGTGCGGCATGAAAACCGCAATCGTCACCATCATCCTTATCGCCCTACTCTTCGCGTGGCCTGCATGGCTCGAAAAGCGCACGCGTGGCGCTGCTCTAGTTGCGGCTGCGTTAATGCCGGTTGTCGCGTTCGTTGCTGGGTGGGTGCTTCGATGAAATGGAGCCAATACTTTTCGATCTTGACCATGTGCATCGTTGGCCCGCGCATGTCGACTACCTGGGCGGTTGGCGTGGCGATTATCACGCTGACCTGCATGTATATCGCGCAATGGAGGGGTGAGTGAGCAACGGAATGTATTTCGGTATTTTGGCGATGATCTGCTGGGTTCGGTACGCCCCAAAGTATTTCGTCCATGCAGCGTGGGCCATTTTTATCCTGCTTGCCATCGCAAGCAAGATGGGATGGCTTCCGTGAAGCGCTCAGGTTTCAGACCGAGACGGACGCCGCTGAAGTCTAGCGGCTTCTCCCGTAAGTCCTCACCTCTCGCAGATCGCAAGACCGCAATTCGCCGGTCAGTAAAGAAGGCGACTGTGGCAGATGGGGCGAAGTATCTGGCGGCGTGCCGCGGGGAGCCGTGCTACCTGAACGCCTGCTGCCCTTGGACGGATTGGGCTGATCCGACTGTGGTGCCGTGCCATAGCAACTTTGCGGAGCATGGGAAGGCCGGAGCGATGAAAGCGCAGCACCGGTTCTCCGTGCCGGGGTGTTTCGACTGCCACCGATGGTTAGACCAAGGGAAGGCATCGTACGAAGTGAAGTACTCGACATTCGCAGACGCGCTTTCGCGTTGGGAGCCGCGCCGCGCGAGAAAGATGGGCCTAACGGAATTGGAGGCAGCGTGAAGTACTTCATCAGCTACCGGGCAAGCAAGGGAGCGCAGGACATTACTGGGCGGTGCGATTTCAGCACTACAGAAGCAATCCATAGTTCGGCGCGAGTCGATTTTATCGAGGACACGCTGAAGCGCGACTATGGGTATGACTCGCTGACCGTCACGTTTTGGCGGCGTTACGAGGAAGAATAAACCATGTCCCCAGCCGAATTTCTAGGTCCGCACTGGCTACCCTGCCTTGCGCTATTTATCGTGCTGGGCGTCCTAATTTGGGGAGTGACGAATGCAGATTGATTTGGAAAATAGGCGCCATTGCCCGCGGTGCAATTCGCAGCGCAAGGGCGATGCATGCTGGAAGTGCGGAGCCGCGACGATCATCCCGTCCGCGCATTGGGAATACCCCGAGATACCGCCGATTGACCGCATCCGCGAGCTTGCGAAGGAAATCGGCTATGCAATCGGCGTGCATGGCTCGCAAGAGCGTGACCTTGACCTGATCGCCGCGCCGTGGTCGGAGGATGCCTTGAAGCGCAACTACCGCGAGGTGATGCAGTACATCGCTGACGGACTAGGCGCGAAGCTGATCGAAGTCGAAGCCAAGCCGCTAGGGCGTCGAGCCTGCACGATCCAGATGGACGGTTGGTACAAGCCAATCGACCTTTCCGTTATGCCGATGAAGATCGGGTATGAACTGAATGGCTATGCGGAATTGGCCGAAGAGATCCAAAGGAAAGCGTCATGAGCCTCCCATCCCTACTCATCGGCTTTGTCCTCGGCGTCATGGCGCTATGGATCTTTCTTGAGGTGATCGCGCTTGCAGCGAAACGCCGTGCGCCAGCGCCGACTATGGCGGGGAGGAAGCGGAAGACGGGTAAGCCGATGCAACCGCTAGGCCCAGAGTTCGAGAAGGTGTTGAACGAGAATCTTTGGGATCTGTACGGCAATGGTGAGCCGAAGCAGGAGGATCGCGGCGTGCAATACCGATTCATGGGAGTGACTGGCGAGGAGTGAACGCAACATGTTGTAGCGCGAAGGGAGTCGCCTGCAAGATGTTGAAATCATTGGTATAATTATGGCGTCCTAAATATGTGGGGCTGAGATGACGCAAGACGAATTGCAGCAGATGGAAGATCTACTGATCGCCTGGCATCGGTATCAGGATTGCTTCTCGCCCCAGCTCGGAATGCCGCGCTGCTCTCCGACATGCCGCGAGTATGAAATCCCGACCGCGAGCCTCGATGCACGCGAGCGAGCCGAAATCACCGACGTCAAGATTTGGAAGCGAAACTCGGAGCAGGTCGAGGTCTGCGTTGATGCGCTGCACTGGAAAGAGCGAGCCGTATTGCAAACCGTTCTGCGGAATAAGCGTTTGGGTGCAGACATATTCCGCAGCCCGAGATTTGCACCGGCTGAAGCGCACTATCTCTATGAGTCGGCAAAGGACGCGCTTCTACCCAAGTTCGTTGCGCGCGGGTTGATCAAGATTGTTGTGGAGGCGGTGTGAAGCTAACGAAAGCGCAGCGCGAGCAATTGCGGCAGATGTTTGGCGGCCGGTGCGCGTACTGCGGAGAACCGCTTCCGAACCGTTGGCACGCTGACCATCGAGAGGCAGTTGTCCGCGCTGTAATCCCCAAGGAAATGCCGAATGGTCGATATAAGCTTGTCAGCGGCGATCCACATTTCCCCGAACGCGACACGCTGGAAAATATGATGCCCTCGTGTCCGCCATGCAATATCGACAAAAGCATGATGTCGCTTGAGTCCTGGAGGCAAAAACTCGCTCGATCAGTCGAGGTGTTGGTGAACAATTATCCGACCTATCGACATGCAAAGCGCTTCGGGCTTATCGAGGAAACGGGCGCGGCCATTGTCTTTTACTTTGAACGTGTTGCGGCACAACAGGAGGCGGCATGACTGATTGCTATTACGATGCACTTCGCGCCCAAGGCGAATATCCCAGGAAGGGTTATGGCTGGCAATCCGAAGCTGAGCAGCGCGACGAGATCGCCCGCAAGGTAGCCCAAGGTTGGCGGGAGCCTTGGGTGATGCGTGAGGCAAAGCGATTCGGCATCGATGTCCCGAATGAAGGTTAGAGCGCCGCGCCTAAAAATATTTTCTGCGACCCCTTGTAAACCCAAGATATCTCGTGTAGCCTCTTGACTTGTGGAGCCCGAAATGCGCCCACAGAATCCATAGCCCGCCAGGTGAAAGCCTTGCGGGCTTTTTCTTTTTGGCTGCCATGAAATTCCCTGAAGCTCTAGAGTCCTACGCATATGGGAACCCAGAGAGCGTCATGGAGCAACGCCAAGCCCGCGAAGCCAACGCAAAGAAGCGAGCCGAAGAATCCGAGGCGATTGCGCCGAGACGCCGGATTCTGACTGTCCGCAAGGGCTGGGCTGCGCGGAAGGCTATAGAAGCCCTATTCAACTTCGCCCCTGAGCCTGTTCTGGCGTCCGGTCAGGGCATCCCGCGCAATGTGGGTCTTACCGGCGATGCCGGAAAGAATTCCGAGTAAGCCATGTCCGAAGCGCACCAACTGATAGACAGCATCGAAAGCGACATTCAGTGCATGCGCGGCTTGGATCCGGCGTTGCTGGCTTCGCTGATCGCGAGGCTCGATGCACTGCGGCGGATGGTGATCTGAATGGCTACCCGGAAAACGATCAAGGTCGTAACGGGCGAGCCTGAGCATATTTGCAAAGAGTGCAAACACGTCTACATGAAGCGCGGCGAAGGGTTGTATTGCCATCGCTACCCGCCTGTATTCGTGTTCGACTACCAATCTGGCGCAAGCGCTGTGCAATGGCCTGAGATCGCGCCTACGGACTTTTGCGGGGAATTTGCCCCGCCGCTCAACTCTTAAAGGGCATCCATGACTGAATCCGACGACTTGCTAAAAGCCGTGCGGAAGCATGGTGGCATTAAGCCTGCCGCGCGTGCGCTCGGCATCCCTGAAAGCACCCTCCGGGGCCGCTTGAAGGGCGTCAAAGCCGCGAATGAGTCGCTATCGCCTGAATATCGCGCCGCAGAGCTGGAAACCGAAGTGAAGGCGCTTCGGGCCCAGTTGGCCGCTTCGAAGAAGGAAACGCTGGACGAGCAATTCGTCAAGCAGCGGATCTTCAAGCTGGCGCAGTCGGAACCCACGGCCCCGAAATGGCTGCTGGCTGACCGCGTATCGAAGTCGTCGCCCGGTGTCCCCACCCTGCTTGCCAGTGATTGGCATTTTGGAGAGGTGGTTGACCCTAGCCAGGTAGGCGGCCTGAATGAATACAACCTCCAGATCGCCCGCAAGCGTGCGCGGCGCATGATCGAGGTAGCGGTTGACCTGCTGAAGAATCACATGGTCAACGCGAGCTATCCGGGCATCGTGTTCGCCCTGGCTGGCGACATGGTGAGTGGCGATCTGCACGAAGAACTGACCGCCACGAACGAAATTGAGATCATGCCGACAGTCATTGAACTGTTTGGCGTGCTCTGCTGGTGTATCGAGACGCTGGCGAACGAATTTGGCCGCGTGTTCGTGCCGTGCTGCTCTGGCAATCACGGGCGCATCACGCACAAGACGCGTCACAAGGGCCGCAACTTCACGAATTTCGACTGGCTGGTGTATTGCCTGCTGGCGAAGCGGTTCGAAAACGACAAGCGGGTCACATTCCAGATCCCGAACGGCCCGGATACGGTCTATTCGGTCTATGGCCATCGCTACCTGCTCACGCACGGCGATAAGCTCGGGAATGGTGGCGATGGCATTATCGGCGCGCTGGGCCCGATCATCCGTGGCGATCATCGCCGCCGTGGGCGTCAAAGCCAGATCGGTCAGCCTTACGACACGCTCATTTGCGGCCACTACCACCAACTGATCCAGTTGGAGCGCGTCATTGTGAATGGCTCGCTGAAAGGCTACTGCGAATACGCGTACACGAATAGCTACGGATTCGAGCGGCCACGCCAAGCACTGTGGATCACGCATCCGGTTCAGGGCTTGACCTTCAGTATGCCGGTAAATGTCGATGACCCGGTGAAGAAGGCCGAGTCGGCATGGGTTAAGTGGGCGGCATAGGCGTATAATTAGGCATTCGAAACGATTCGACGCCTTGAAAATGGGAACGATTTACAGAATTCGGAATCTGGTAGACGGCAAAGTCTATATCGGCCAAGCCGTCAATTTCGAAAAGCGTAAATCTCGTCACCTGTGGGAACTTCGCTCTAATCGGCACACGAACGAACATCTTCAGCGTGCTTGGCTGCTGCACGGAGAAGCCAATTTCATCTTTGAAATTCTGGCGAATGATGTTGCCCCGGAATCGCTTGTTTCAGAAGAGCAGCGGCACATAGACGCCCACCAATCCGCAGACTTCCGGCTCGGATACAACAAATCCCCGGCGGCTGGAAGCAACCTCGGCGTTAAGTACAGCGAGGCGTCCAAGCTCAAGATAAGCGCAGCTCACAAAGGCAGGCCGAAAACTGATGAGCAGCGGCGGCGCATTTCCGAAACATTGACGGGCAAGGTTCAATCGGCTGAGACGATCGCTAAGCGCGTCTCAAAAATAAAAGGGTTGCCGCGCACCGCGGAATGGAGCGCCCGCCTACGCGACGCGCAGACTCGTCGAAACGGCACACTTCCGCTCACTGCATTTGGCAAGACGCAGCACATCAACGATTGGGCCAAAGAGTACGGCATCAATACCGGGACTCTAAGGAATCGCCTAAAGCGCTCCGGCATGCCTCTTGAAGAGGCGCTGACGGCTGGCAATCACAAAGGACGCAGGAAAGACCTGCTGGCCTCATGATGAACGAACGCGACTTTTGCTACTGGCTAAACGGTTTCGTCGAACTGACGCAAGGCCAAACGCCAAACCCGGCACAATGGAAGTCGATCAAGGAACACCTTGACCTCGTGTTCAAGAAGGTGACGCCGGCTGTGGATGTTGAGCAGAAGATCACGCTCGATCCTCGCAAGTGGCAAACCGGACCGGTTCCGGGAGCCCCCGACCCGATCGCCGGCAAGAGCATGGAAGAGATCCTGAAGCAATATTGGACGCATTCTCATGGACAGCAGGCTGACGGCATCATTATCACCTGCTAAATCCGCGCATTAACGTGCGCAAACATTCCCCGAAAGTTCGAGATGCGCAGAAAGGTGCTCAGATGAACGCGTACTGTTTGCTCGGCAACCTATTGAACGCCTACGCTCGCGCAGGCTACGTCTGGGTGCGCTGGATCGACGACCTGGCGGGATGGAATACGCGGATGGGTGACAAGCTTCCAAAAGCATAGGTTACTAACCCCGATGGCGCGCGTGACTGAGTGGTACTCGGCGCGTTTGCCTGCGGGGCTTTCATGCGTGGAGATTAATAAGTCGATGGCAGCGGTTGGTCCTAAGGGATGGCCTACTGGTCGCAAGTCTCCACCCACGAGAGCGAGGGAGCGGCCAGCCGGCTCAGTACAATCGGCTCGCTCAACTTAGGTGCGCCCGGACGCGGGACCGCCGTATAGCTCACGAAACGAGCCTACGCCGAAAGCATACGGGCTTCGTCCACCCCTGCGGCACAACGGACGGCTTTCAACGGAGCGCGCAGTACGGGATTGGATATAGGGTGGCGCGCACCTGCATGCCAGTCCCCTCCGTTGAAGGCAAAGCAGAGTCGGTCGCGCACGTCGATAGACGCCCAAGGGTAAGCCGGGCCGAGCGTGGCGCCTTCACCCATTCTCCAGAGAGCGATAAGTCGAGTCGGTATGGACTACGGCATAGCCGTGTATCGCAGGTTCGAATCCTGCCGCTCTCGCTAACTCAAAGGCTGGCATGACCTACCCCAACGCACAGAACGCCGCCGCGGGCGCAATTCCGGTCTATATCGTCAGCCAGCCGACGTCAGGACCATGGCCGAACATTCAGAGCAAAGCTAACGGCGCGATACCGGTTGTATTCGTGGCGCAGCCCGGTTCTGGGCCGTGGCCGAATGACCAGGCTAAGGCGGCGGGAGCAATCCCGGTGCGAGTCGTAAGCGCTCCGACTGGTAACGGGCCATTCCCCAGTGATCAGGGGCAAAACGGCGGCGCAATCCCCGTATGGAACGCTACTAGCCTGCCGGCTGAGGCAAAGACGTATCCGAACGGGCAGAACAACGCCGGGGCGGCTATTCCGGTTTGGCGCATCAACTGAGAACGAAGTCTCGGGCGCTAGTACGCGCCAAAGTGATATTCGCCCGCAATGGCTAAGAAGAATCAGGAAGCTTTCGCGCGGCGCCCTCGCCCGCCCGAATCACTGTTTGCTGCAGAGAATTGGTTTCGCCGATTCATCCCGGCCGATGGCGTTGCCGAATGGGTGCATCAGGCGATTCTCAGCGAGCATTCGCCCCTCTACAACTCGGATCACTTCCACCTGAAGGACGCCGACGTAGAGTTTCTGTGGGCGGCACAAGAGAACACCAAGCAGATGCGCCGCGTAGTCGGCCAGTGCGAGGAAGTCACTTTCCGCTCTGGAGCATGGCAGAAGGGTCGGCAAGAGCAGCAGATGCACGAATGGTTCGGGCGCGTCCCGACCTATCTCATCACGCTCGATGCCTTCTATGCCAATGAGTGCTCAGACGTCGAGTGGTGCGCGCTGATTGAGCATGAGCTTTACCACATAGCGCAGCAAACCGATCCGTTCGGCGCTCCGGCCTTCACGAAAGACGGGGCACCGAAACTTGGCATCCGCGGTCACGACGTCGAAGAGTTCGTCGGTATCGTCCGCCGGTATGGCATCGGCGCGGGCGAGACAGCCAAGCTAATTGAGGCCTCGCGGCGCGCTCCCGAAGTCGGGCAACTCAACATCGCGCAGGCGTGCGGAACTTGCCTGCTGCGAGCGGCATAACCAATACAGAACCATTACAAAGATTTAGATCATGGCAACGCTCACCGACGACGTGAAAGCGTTTGTCGTACAGGCGTTGGCGTGTTTCGACACTCCGACTCAGGTGGCGAACGCAGTAAAAGAGGAATACGGCATCGCGATTGAACGCATGCAGGTCGCGGCATACGACCCAACCAAGTTCTCCGGCCGCAGTCTTTCGAAGAAGTGGCGCGAGATTTTCGACGCGACGCGGGAGGCGTTTCTCAAGGATCAGGCTTCGATTCCGATCGCCAATCAGAACTTCCGGCTGCGAGCGCTTGACCGTCTCTATCAGAACGCCGCAAGTCGTGGAAATGCCGCCCTCGCCGCCCAATTGCTCGAGCAGGCAGCCAAGGAATCGGGTGGCTCGTTCACCAACCGTCGAGAGATGACAGGCAGAGATGGCGCCCCCCTGATTCCGACCAAGAGCGCCCAGGAAATGACGGATGACGAACTCGCCGCCTACATTGCAGCAAGCGGCGCAAGAGCTGTGGATCCGCCGCAGGGCTAGAGAAGATGTGCTTGCGTACGCGCAAGCCATTGAGATTCCCGGCAAGCCAGCCGGCGAAGATCCCGATACGGAATTCTTCGAGCCCATCGAATCGACGATGGCGCAGCACCACCGCCTCATTCTCGAGACTATGGAGCGGGTCAGCAAGACGCCGCATGGGCGGGCGATGTTCTTCATGCCGCCTGGCTCGGCGAAGTCGACCTATGCGTCAGTCGTTTTTCCGTCGCGCTACCTTGGTGCAGAGAAGAACCGCAAGGTCATTCTCGCCAGCTACGGCGATGATCTTGCTCGCAAGATGGGCCGCCGCACGCGGTCGATCATCAAGCAGAAGCGATTCAAGGGAATTTTCGACTGTGAGCTGACGACCGAATCGTCGGCGGCGCAAGAGTTCTCGCTGACCAATGGCAGCGAATACATCGCGACCGGTATTCTCGGCGGCGTCACTGGTAATCGCGCGAACGGAATCATTATTGATGACCCGGTGAAGGGTCGCGAGCAAGCCGATTCGCCGACGATCCGCGACAAGACGTGGGACGCATATAACGACGATCTGAAAACCCGCCTGATTCCTGGTGGCTGGGTCGTCATCATTCAGACGCGCTGGCACGAAGAGGATCTGGCTGGGCGCATCCTTCCCGAAGACTGGAAAGGCGAGTCCGGGCCGATCCTTTGCCGCGATGGAAATGTCTGGGAAGTCGTCTGTCTGCAGGCCAAGTGCGAGGTTCAGAATGACCCGCTTGGCCGGAAGATTGGCGATTATCTGTGGCCCGAGTGGTTCACAGAAAAGCACTGGTCGCAATTCCAAAAGAACGTCCGCACCTGGACTTCGCTTTATCAGCAGTTGCCGCGGCCTCTCGACGGCACGCTGTTCAAGGTCGCATCGATGCTGGTCGACGGCAACCCCGTGGCCATGCCGCGCCAGTGCGATTACGTGTTCGCTATCCTGGACAGCGCGTTAAAGGCAGGAGATAAGAACGACGGCACTGCTGTCGCCTATTTCGCGCGCAACAAGCACGTCGGCCATCCACTAGTGATTCTCGATTGGGACATTACTCAGATTGAAAGCGACTTGCTCACGGAATGGTTCCCGACCGTGATGGATCGGTTGAGCGAATTGGCCCGGATCACGGGCGCCCGATTCGGTAGCGCGGGCTCATTTGTCGAGGACAAGGGATCTGGCATCACCCTACTCCAGCGCGCCGTTCGAAGTGGATGGCCCGCTGAAGCAATTGACAACAAGCTCACCTCGATGAGCAAAGACGCCCGCGGTACTGGCGTATCCGATTACGTCGAAAGCGGCATGGTGAAGATCTGCGAAGCCGCATACAACAAGCGCGTTCAGTACAAAGAGCGGCTGCAAAACCACTTTCTCAGCCAATTCTTCGGCTATCGGCTCGGCGTTCCAAATCAAGCAGATGACCTGTATGACACGGGCGTCTACGGTATAGCAATCGGTCTCGGTGATTCCGACGGCCTTTGAATCTCATCCCTCATGGCAGAAATCACAATCGGCGGCTCGAGCCTGTCGTCCGCGCTGACCGATCTGCTGATGGCGGATGACATCATGCCGGGCGCCGAGCCTAGCTATCAGCTATGCAAGACGGTATATGCGTTCCATCCCTTGGGCGGGAAGATCGTAGATCAGCCGATCAAGATCGCGATGTCGCAGAAGCGGCTCATCTCGATCCCTAACAGCCCGGAAGAACGGGTGCGCGAGGCATTCGAGCGTAAGTGGGCTGAGATCAGCGCTGACATCTTCATTGCCAATACGTGGCGGCTGGCGAAGATCTATGGCGCGTCTGCGATCGTCTACGGCGCAGAAGATGTCGACACGAACGCACCCATCAAGCCGGAAAATCTGGCGAAGCTCGAGCTTTATTTCAATTCGCTGGATCCGCTGAACACGGCTGGCTCGCTTGTTCTTAATCAGGACCCGAACGCGCCTGACTTTCAAAAGCCGACCGTCGTTACCGCGGCGGGCCAGACGTATCACCCGTCACGTTGCCTCGTGTTCTTCAATGAGGCGCCGCTGTACATCGAATACACCAATTCGGCATTCGGTTACACGGGCCGATCAGTCTATCAGCGCGCACTGTATCCGCTGAAGTCGTTCGTGCAGACGATGATCGCGAACGACATGGTCAGCCGCAAGGTTGGCGTGATTGTCGCGAAGATGAAGCCCGCTGGGTCGATCGCCGACCGCGCGATGGCCGTCCTGCAAGGCATCAAGCGCAATGTTGTCAAGGAAGCACAGACCAACAACGTCATCAACGTCACGCCAGAGGAAGCGATTGAAACTCTGAATCTGCTGAATGCGGATGGGGCGTTGACGACGGCGCGTAAGAACATTCTCGAAGACATCGCCGCAGCAGTTCCCCAGCCAGCGAAGTTGCTCAATTCCGAATCGTATGCCGAAGGCTTTGGCGAAGGCTCGGAAGACGCGAAAGACCTGATCCGCTATATCAAGCACGAGCGGGAGACGGTCCAGCCGCTCTATCAGTTCTTCGATAACATCGTCATGCGACTGGCATGGACGGAAGAGTTCTACGCCACGATTCAGGCCGATCTTCCTGAATACAAGGACGTCGAATACACCGAAGCGTTCTACCGATGGAAAAACGCGTTCGAAGCGACATGGCCTTCCCTCATGGAGGAGCCGGAATCGAAGCTCGTCGAGGTCGAGAAGGTCAAACACGAAGCGATGATCGGACTCGTCGAAACGCTTCTCCCTCAACTGGACCCGAATAACAAAGCGGTCCTGATCCAGTGGGCGGCAGATAACGTCAGCGAGTCGAAGAAACTGTTCCCGAACCCGCTCATTCTCGACTATGACGATCTGAAGAGCTACCGCCCTCCCGAGCCACCTGACGAACCCGAAGCGCCGACTCACGCACTCTGATGGCATCCCAATCCTTCTACCAAGTAGTGACCGAGGCGGTTCGCTACTTTGAGGAGCATGGGTTTCAGAGCGCCGAAGAGTTGCAGATGTGGACTGATCGCATCCGTCGCGCTGCGGCCGAGACGCTAACGCCCGAGAATGTTCTCAACGACGAACTAACGAGGGCGCTTAGTGGCATCTACAAGCGGCTGATTGATGACGGGCAGATCCTCAAAACCCACAAAGGGATCGAGCGCTTCACGATCAATCGTCTGAAGCCTCAGCTTCGCACGGAGCTTGACCGGCGTCTGATGGTCTCGCGCAATCTGATCAAGCTGAATCGAAAGCAGGCTGTCGACAAGGCCGTGCAGCGCATGGCTGGGTGGGCTTCAAGCATTCCGGCTGGTGGCTCTAATGCGGTCGACGTCAAGGACACGAAGGACAACATCCGCAAGGCGCTGACGTCGCTACCTTTCGAGGAAAGGCGATGTGTCATCGATCAATCGCACAAATTTGTCGCTTCGTTAAACGACATCATAGCCACGGATGGCGGCGCGATTGCGATGCGCTGGAATATTCGCCTGTCGCCCGGCTATCACAATCGGGTTGAGCACAAAGAGCGAGCCGGAAACATCTATCTGCTTCGATCAAGCTGGGCGAAGGAGAAGGGGCTAGTCAAGCCAGGATCGGCCGGCTACTACGACGACATCACCAAAGTCGCCGAAGAGGTTTACTGCTCCTGCTATGCGACGTGGATCTACAACCTGAGAGATCTTCCCGAAGACATGCTGACCGTTAGGGGGCGCGAGGCATTGGCTGATGCAAAAGCCAAAATTGCTGCCATGAGAGCATGAGATGCCATTAGAAGAAGGATCAAGTCGAGAAGCAATCAGCGCGAACATAGCAACGGAAATTCGCGCAGGGAAAGACCCGAAACAGGCCGCAGCAATCGCATATAGCGTGGCCGGCGAGAGCAAAGCAGATGCCGAGAAAGTACGTGCAGCGGGCTCGCTGATCATCGCGGACGGCAATGTTCTGTTTTTGCGCCGCGGAAACGGTGGCGATCATCCGGGAGAGTGGGCGTTTCCTGGCGGCGGCATCGAAGATGGCGAGACGCCCGAAGATGCCGCGCGGCGCGAAACATTCGAAGAGGCGGGCTACGAACCTCACAAGCTGATCGAGATCGGCCAGTCCGACGATGGCACAGTCGAATTCACGACGTTCTTCCACGAGTGCAGGCCGTTCGATGTCGCACTGAGCGACGAAAGCACGGAATACCTTTGGTCGCCGATTGGATCGTGGCCGGAACCGTTGCATCCCGGCTGCCGGTTTGTGCTTGAGTCAGAGGCATTCAAGGCGATCCGCAAGGCGCGGATGAACGAGACGGAACTCGCGCGGGCGATGGTTGCTGGCGAGTATTCGTCGCCGCAGTTCTTCCGGAACATGTGGCTGTTCGATATCCGGATCACCGGAACGGCGACGTCCTACCGATCGAAAGACGAAGAATACGTCTACCGCCCTCCTGAGAACTATCTCAGCGACGAGTTCCTGGCGCGGTGTAACGGCCTTCCGGTCATTGTCGATCATCCAGAGAAAGCGACGCTCGACTCGCAAGAGTTCAAAAAGCGCATCGTGGGCACGGTCATGCTGCCCTACATCAAGGGCGACGAAGTCTGGGCCATCGCTCGAATCTATGACGAGGCAACTGCGACGCTCATGTCGCAGGAACAACTGTCCACGTCACCCTCTGTCGTATTCCGCAACCCCGACATCGAAAACACCACTGCGACCCTCGACAGTGGCCAAGCATTGCTTATCGAGGGAAAACCGTGCCTGCTCGACCACATCGCGATTTGCGAAGTCGGCGTGTGGGATAAGGGCGGCCCGCCATCTGGCGTATCCACCATTAACGTTCAGGAATCTGACATGAATGAAGACGTGAAGGCCAAGGCGGACGCCGAGGCGAAGGAAGAACTCGAAGCGCGAGCCAAAGCCGACGCGGAAGCGAAAGCCAAGGCTGACGCTGAAGAAGAAAAGGCGAAAGCCGATTCGGAGAAGTGGGACAAGCTGATGTCCGCAGTCGATTCGCTCTCGAAGCGTGTCGATTCGATGTGCGAAGCCAAGAAGGCTGATGCCATGCCTGCGGATGAAATGCCCGTTGGTGACAAGAAGGCAGATTCGGCAGAAGACAAGGACGCCAAGGAGAAGGAAGCCGAAGCTGCCAAACTCAAGGCCGAAGCGAAGGAAGAGGAAGCCAAGGCCGACGCAGAGAAGTCCGCCCTGCTCGCGCGCGTTTCACAACTCGAAAATCTGCTCGTACAGACCGCATCGCTCACGCCGAAGCCCCTCACGGATGCTGATCACGCCGCATTCGCTGATGCGCAAGCCAAGGCCGACAGCGTCTATTCGGCATTCGGTAAGCAAGCCCCGCGCGCCCTGAATGGTGAGGATGTGCTCGCCTACAAGAAGCGCCTCGCTGCTCCGATGAAGTCGCATAGTTCGGCATGGAAGAACGCCGATCTCAGCAAGCTCGAAGCCGACGTTTTCGCGATTGCAGAAGAATCGATCTACGCAGACGCTGCTATGGCCGCCAACTCGCCGGCTGCTGGTGAGCAAGGTGAGCGTTCGCGCACGCGCCGTCTCGATAGCGGCCACATGGTGACGGAATTCTTCGATAGCCGTCCGTCCTGGATGGATGCACACCGCACGCCGCGCCTGAAGAGCAAGATCCTCCAGCCCAAGAGCCACTAACGCTCGTCGTCATCGAATGAAGGCCCGCCAAGCGCGGGCCTTTTCCATTTCTGGATAAGGAAACATGATTAATACCCCCTTCTATCCGTACCAGACGACGAATGCTGCTGGCTCGTTCTCGGTACAAAGCGCAGGTTATGTGCAAGGCGTCTATCAAGACGCTCCTGCGCTCCGCTATTCCCTTGCGACGGGCACCCTGTCGGCCAGTGCCACCGCTCCGATCTGGGGCGGCATGGCGATCTCGGAAAGCGTCGCTCCTGCATCTGGTTATGACCGCACGCAAGGCGGCACGATCGCGGCCGCAACGGCGCTCACGAACCTGACCGGCTTCTCCGTTTTCAACAACGCCTATGCGTGGCCCAGCTCGCCGCAAAGCCCGGTGCCGACCGCCGGCGCTACTGGCATGACGATCCCGTTCTTCCGTATGGGCTCGGGTATTGCGATTCCTGTCGCGATGGATCCGTCGCTCGTTTCGTTGGATGGCGGCCTGATCACGCAGCAAGTGTCCTGGGATTTCAACGACCAGGTGCTTCAGCCGTATGACGCATCGACCGCTACGTACTCTGTCACGTCGGCTACCTCGAGCTATGCGAGTGGCGTGTACACGATCGCCATCGTGATGGCAGCGGCTTCGCCGGTCGCTGCGGTAGGCGATGTCATCAACATCAGCGGCGTGACCAGCACGGGCGCTGCGCTTGTGAATGGTACGCAGACCGTTACGTCGTTCACCGACAACCAGCACTTCAGCATCCAGATCACCGCGGCTTCTGGCGCGATCGCGACGGGCGCGCTGTCGGGCACGATCGTCCTGAACTACGGCACGGGCGCCCTGCCGGTGAAGATCCTTGACATCAGCGCCGGTAACGGCATGACGGTCCAATACAACGCAACCACTGGCGCGGCTACCTGGAATCGTTCGGGTTACGTGGCTCTCATCCAGATCTGAGGTTAAACAATGGCGAATCTCGTTCCCGCACAGATTCGGGTGAATCCGGCTTACGTCGTGCCCGAATTGCTTCTGCAGTATCAACAGGCGTCTGGCGCCTTCGAAACCATCGCGACGGGCGACCCGCTCGTTCGCCTCGGCGACGGCGATCTGGCTGTCTACATCAAACGTCTCGACGTCCGCACGCAGGTTCAGACGGGCCAATTCGTTGCCAACGCCGTGCCGAGCTGCACGGTCGTCTACAACGAAATCAGCACGCCGACGTACATGATCCGCTCGCGTGCCGAGTACGATCACCACGACACAGCCGCTCTCGGCCGCGTTGGCGCTTCGACCGTCGAAGCGCACCGCTTGGCCATGCGTCAAGGCACGTTCCAGCAACAACGGAACCTGCTTCTGTACGGCGCAAACCCGGCGAACGGCGAAGGCCTGATCAACCAGAACGGCGCAACGTCGCTGAATCTGCCGGCCGATCCGAACGGCAATTCGACCATCAGCACGTACGACAACGGCGCGCTGGCCTTCTTCCTGCTCCAGCAACTCGGACAGATCAAGGTTCGCACGATGCAAATCGGCATGCCGGCGCGTTTCTCGATCGTGACGACCCAGCGAATCCTTGAGACGATCAGCTATCAGGGCATCGTGCAGCTCACGCAATTCCAGCGCGAAGGCGCCGGTTCGAAGTCGACGCGCGGTCTCGTGGACGACGTTCTCGACTGGAATGATGACGAGATCACGTGGGGCGCTGACGATACGCTCCTTGGCAAGGGTGCGGGCGGCACGGACATGATCATCATCTCCATGCCGGAAGTGAAGAAGCCGAATGCAGGTCGTATCAATACGAACGCATTCGCCGAGCTCACCCCGGGCCTTACCGCCTGCTCGCTCCAGCTTGTCGACCGCGCTGCTCCGACCGAAATTACGGCACCGCTTCCTGCGGGCGCTGTCGACGTCGTGTCGGAACTGCGTTCGACCTCGGGCTGGTCGCCGCGTCCGGAAAGTTTGACGCTGATCTCGGCCGGTTTCTAACGGTCAAGTCCGTGGATAGGTTGCGCAACTGACAAGCACGCCCCCTGTCGTGTTTCCACGGACTCCAGTACAGGGATAAATCAACAGGGAAAGTCATGGCACTCTACGTCGCAAATTTGACCAAGCAGATCTGGGAAATGCATTACTGGGTTCCGAACAGCCGGAAGCCGGTCTTCACCAAGATTCAGCCTTTCAGCCAAGCAAGCATCTATCCGCAAGGCAGTCGACTCGATCACGAGAGCATCGTGGATCAGCACAAGATGTATGGCCTGATTCCGCTCGCCGAACTCGATCGGACGAAGGGTTATATCCGTCACGTTTATCAGTTCGATACGCCGGTACCGCTTGATCGCCTCCATTCGATGGACGAGCGCAATGAAGACGCGCTAGTTGAAGAATCTCTGGAGCGCCGAAAGGAGGCCGCGATCGCAATGGACGATACGATGAAGCGTACGGCTCAAGAGACCGACACCAAGATCGGCAGCTTCGAGGTCGAACTCGAGGAAGTTGAGCAAAAAGGCGTCGAACCGCAGATTCACGAAGTGATTACGGTTGGCGATGAGAATCAGCAGCCTCGTCGCCGCGGCCGTCCGCGCAAATCATGACGCCCTATCTTCCGAACGCTGGCGGTCTCGCCCCATGGCAGACGCAGACGACGCCCAACACGACGGATTTCTACACGTTTCTGTCTACGATCGCGCAGATCCCGTCGTCTGCGCTTCCTTCAAATAGCCCATACATCCCTTGGGCACTGAGCTACGCCGAGGAAAAGACGTTGCTGGTGTTGTACGCGATCGGCCAGGACTATTACTGTTTCGCGGTCTACCTGTTGGCGACGTCGTTTCTGATCAACTGGTGCCCAGATCAGCCCGGACAGACGTTTTTCGCCACGTTGCGTAGTCAGTGGAATTTGACCGGCTTCGTCGGTGGCACCGTGCAGTCGTCAGCCGATGAGAGCACGTCAGAATCCCTGCTTGCCCCTGACTTCATAAAGGGCCTCACTTTAGGGCAGCTACAAGCTCTCAAGGATCCCTACGGGCGACAATTTTTGGCCATGTGTCAAGACCTAGGCCCAATCTGGGGCATTTCCTGAGGTAAATCGTGGCTGCACGTGACATTGACATGCCAACGGCGGATGCCGGCGGCAGTTATGAAACAATCCCTCGCGGCCCCACTCTCGCGCCCAGCAAGAGTCTGACGCTCTGCCTGGGTGTGTTCGATGTCTCTTACTCGAACCATGAGAATACGGAGAAGGTTCCTCAGGCGAAGAAAGGGAAAGCCAACAAGCCGATCAAGCCCAAGTCCGACTCTGGCACGAAGACCACTGGCGACGTTGCCGAAATCCTCGAGGAAAAATATGGCGTGATGGATGCGTTCATGTTTGCTCATGAGCCTGATGTCGCCCATGAACTGGAAGACGCGCTAGCGGGCGAGCTTGAAAATATGCTGATGGGTGCGCCGCTCGCTTCTAATCCGTTCCAGAAGGCCGAGTCGGCGATCACGGCGATGTTCAAGCAGTTCCTGTCGACTGCGGCAATCGAGCACATGGGAATTGAGAGCGTGCCGACCCTGGCTGCACTAGATGGGGTGAATCACCGCCTGAAACATCCATATGCGAAAGGAAACCCGCGGCGACCATCGTTCATAGACACGGGCATGTACCAGTCCCATTTTGTGGCATGGGTGAAGTGAAATGCCGAGCATCGCGGAATCCCTAAATAGCCAGTCACAATTGGCAGATACGCTGGCAGCGGGCGTCAAGACGCTTTCGCTAGATCAACAGATCACCTTCACGCAGTACAGTCAGAACACGATTCCCACTGATGGGTATGTGTTCTATGTGAATACTGGTGCCACAACGACGATCCAGGGCTCTCTGCACTACGCGACTGATCGTCACCAGAATGAAGACGAGACGATCGACATTGACCGCGTCATCTTCACGGCACTCGAGCAGATCGACGTATTCAACGAGGCGGCGCCAGGAGATTTGTTCATCGGCACGTTTGACGGACTGCAATTCTCATTCAGTGCGCGCGGTTCGTTCTACAAACAGGCAAATCTCTACCACTACGTCGGCAACGCGGTCTATCCGGCTTTAGCGTCACAGCTGGTCGACAGCCCTTCTGATCTGCCTGCCGGGCCCATTGTCTCGAATAGCCTACCGATCTGGCTGGCACAAACGACATTCGAAACCACCACGGTTCCGGTGTATGCCTCATACCTCGTGCCGGCTAATGTTGTTCCGCCCTATGTGGCGGTCCATATTGAGCCATCACTCACCGAAGTGCCATCGTTTCCAATCGATGTGTGGCCCGGCAACCCCAGCCCGTTGACAGCTTTGCAGCCGATGCCGAGCACTCAGCTGGCAAAAGATCGCGTGCGACTCACGCTGTATGGATTCACCAGTCAACAGGCAATCCAGTACTTCCATGCGCTCATCGAGTATTCGCTCAATACCGACAACTTCGGATTTGGAAATTCCCCAGCGATCCGAGACGAGAAGCGCACGCAGACCGAACTCGGCGTCATCGCGATGAAAAAGACGATCGAAATCGATGCCTGGTATTTCCAGTCGACCGCAGACGCGATCGCCCGGCGCCTGATTCTCGAAGCAGGTTTCTCTTCTGTCACCACGTAGCGGGGCATTCCCAGCTACCGACTTCCACCCCGCTCCGGCGGGGTTTTTCATTTCTGGAGCCCATAAATGCCCCAAGCCCCGCTTCAAGCCAATGTCGCAGTCAATCAGTCAACGCTCAAGAGTGCCCCGCTTCAGATGGATGCGGCAGGCAATCTGCTTATCGGCAATGGCTCGAATAACAAGCTCAATCAAACCGGTACCTTCCTCGTCAAGGGTTCGCCGGGCCGCATCTGCAAGATCATCGCAGTCAGCGGCACTGCCGCGGCTTTGACCGTCAATGACGTCGCCACGACTGGCGGCGTTGCAACGGCAAACATTGTGGCGACATTTACGTCCGCTCAGATGGCGGCCGGCTCGATCCTTCCCCTCGATTTCCCTTGTCTTGCCGGCATCGTGGTGCAGGCGGGCACGAACGTTGTGGCTGTTTCGTTCGATTAAGTAGACGCGCCTTCCCTTTCCAGCCCCGCCACTGAGCGGGGCTTTGTCATTTCTGGAGCACGCTCTCTGTGGCTACCACAATTACGCCAACCATCGTTACGGTAAATACGACCGTAACGCGGGCGCCGACCGTCTCACAGCTACAGCAGAGCGGCGCCATCGTCTCGACGGGCGGAACCACGCTTGCGACGGGCACGTACCAGTATTGCGGCACGCTGGCGCAGGTTACGTCGATTCTGGTCAATCCCGCAACACTGACGGGCATCACCTGGGCCAGCGGTACAGCTACGGCGACGACCACGGCCGCGATTGGCGTTTCGACCGGTCAGACATTCACGACGACGATCGCCGGTGCAGTTCCCGCGGGCTATAACGGCACGTATGTCGCGACCGTTACTGGCGCGAACACCTTCACATTTGCGCTCACGACGAATCCCGGCACGGAAACCACGCCCGGCACCTACATGCCGGCGAATTCCGGCTTCCTGAGCAATGCCGCTACGACGTTCTTCGCGCAGGGCAATTCGGTAGGTTGTTACGTGCTTGAGCTTGGCGCTCAGACGACCGCTGCTGCTGCGATTACTGCCCTGCAGACGTGGATCACCGGGAACAGCAGCCCGCAGATTTTCTACGCGTATCTGCTGCCGGGTTCGTGGGATTTCTCCTCGTCCGCCGCGCTCAATACGATGACGGCGAATTACGAAAGCCCGAGCGGCCAGACGTACTTCTTCGTCACGACGACGGTATCGAATCTGCCGACGTACGAGACCAATAAGGCCGTATTTGCGACGGTGCCCAGCCCGACTGCGGCAAGCACGGAGCATCAGGCATCGCAGCCGTTCTATCAATGGCTTGTGAATAACCCCGGTTCGGCGAATCCTCTGGCGCCGATGTCGTATCGGTACGGATTTGGCGTCACGCCCTGGTCGCAGATTGGTAACCAGACGAATATCAATACCGTTCTGACGGACTACGGCAACCTGATTCTGACGGGTGCTGAGGGTGGCGTCTCCACCGCGAGCCTGTTCAAGGGCACCACGATGGACGGCGAACAGTCTGCTTGGTGGTACGGCATCGACTGGTTCCGTATTCAGGTCAAGCAGGCATTGGCGAATGCAGTTATCAATGGGTCGAACAGCAATCCGCCGCTGCTATATAACCAGCAGGGCATCAATACCCTACTGGCGGTAGCGCAAAACGTCGCCAATAACGCAGTGAAGTTCGGTTGCGCTCTCAGTGCAGTCGTGACTGCGGTCCCGTTTTCTACATACACGACCCAAAACCCGAGCGACTACAACAACGGGATTTACAACGGGTTCTCGGCGACGGTGGTTGGTCAAAACGCCTTCCTGACGCTCACATTCCAGCTCGACGCTACCCAGTTTGTGGGATAAGGAGAATTAAAACATGTCTAATCCTTATCTCGTAGCTGGCCCGTTGAACCGTGTACGGTGCCATGTCGTCATCGCAGCTTTTACAGCGCTCAACATTACGCCGCAATACATGGGCAAGAGCTTTTGTCGCATCGAGTTTGAGGGCGATTTCACTACTCAGATCGAGACGGCAACGGGCGTTGTCAACTCGCCAGAGCCGTATGTGATGGCGACGATTACGGTGGGGCTGTTGCGCTCTCAGGCCCTCGCGTCTTCGTGGCTATCACAGGTTCAAAGCGGCACCATTCTTGGTGACGTGACCATCTATAGCGACACATCGTCGTTCCCGGCGATCACGCTCAATGACACTGCCGTCCGGATGATGAACCCCGGCGCCTACGATGGGACTGATCCGGTTGTGGGCCTGACTCTCCGCGGGACGTTCAATGTGAACTCGAGCCTCTGGAATCCGACGTAATCCCTTATGCCGCGGCTAGGCTTGCAACCGAACGCCGGCCCCTTACCGGCTGCCGCGGCTCCTTCCAAGGATCTGACTTAAGGAGTCAGCATGCAAATCAACGAACAACGCGCACTCGTGCTACCTATCGTGACGGAGACAGTCACGAAGAGCGTCACGAAAAAGGTCGACGGCAAGGATGTTACCGAGACGGCTACAGAAGATGTCGTCAAGGTTTGGGCCTATCACACGCCAATCTCCAAAGAAGTTTTCGATTCACATTTCCGGGTTCTGGCGTCCACTAAGTCAGCACTGTCCAGCAAGGGCGCCCATTATCTGAGGGCAACAGCCCCGCGCGTTGCATATCTGACGCTGAAGGACGAGGGAAAGAAGGATGCCCTGTCTCGAGGATCGATCGACGCACAAGGCAATGTGCGCGACGATGATACTCCAGCGCTTCTAGCTGAAATGAAGCGTCTTACGATGATTCTGGCGCCTGGCGCGAATGGCTGGGACTTGCTTCCCGTCGATATGGCTATCTCGACCGGGAAGATGGATGCAGAAGATTGGGAGGAGGTGGCCTCTTCCATAACTTTTTTCTCCTGTCACTATGTGATGGCCCGCAAGGCGGATCGGGAAGTGACGGCTCAAGCTTACGCTTTCCTGCTGGATGCATCGATTTCATCCTTGAGCGCTACGGAGTTCGCCGCTTCCTTGCCGAGCTCGACACCAGCACAACCTACACCAAACCCACGATCCTTGATTCCGTCCTAAGCTACGTCGCTGGAGAAGGATTCGGCGCGGTCTTTGAGCGATTTGATTCACCCTATCGCACGGCGCATCAGTATCGCCAACGATATCTTCTCGAAGCCCTTAAGCGATGACTGCCAAGAGCATTGTCCAGGTCGAGGTACAAGACGGACAGTTCAGAGAATTTCTTGATCTGTTCAACAAGTACCAAAAGAAACTCGAAGAGATGCCTGCCGGTTGGGATAAGGTGACCGGAAAGATCGAAGATGCTGCTGATCCGCTGGGGATTTTTGCCAAGCATACGGATGAATCCCAGAAGCATCTAGCCGTCGCTGCGGCACAGGCCGGGATGATTTCCAAGGCTATTCGGGATGCGATCGGTGCTCAGGATAAGCTGAACACGAAAACGAAGGATGGCGCGATCCAGATGGGTCGCATGGCCAAGTTTTCGAAGGAGATGCACAAAGACTTCTCCAAAATGAGCAGCATCCTGTTGAAAGTCGGTGCGCTGGGCGGCACCGCGATGGCGATCCCCGGCGCAATTCTCGCATCGACTAACGCTGTCGCGAATCAGAATCTTCAGGCCCGTGGCCTTGGCCTTCGTATCGGGCAGACTCAGGCATTCAACGCTAATTTCGAGCGCTTCGGTCTTGGCACTTCGGATCTCAGCAACGTCGCGAACGCGCAATCAGATGTCAGTAAATGGCGAGCCTTCATGGCCGCGGGGCTCACGCCTCAGCAGATTCAAAATGAAGACGCCGAGCAACTGACCTACGACTTCGCTCGGGCTGCTAGTGGGAAGTATCGAGAGTGGCAGAAGGCGGGTTTGCCAGCCGCCACGATGGCGCAAGCATATGGCTTCACTGACATTCTCTCGCAACAACAACTTCGTACTGGCGCGAGTTACGAGGATTCCAAGTTCGTCTCAGCCCAAGCCAAGACACTTGCAGATGCCAAGGCAAACGAGATCAACCAAGGCGTAGCCGACCAGGCTTCGGACGTAAAGGCGGCTCTTCAGTCCGACTGGGCGAAAGTTCTCAATGAGTTCAATAGTCAGCTCGCAACGGCCGCCCCTGAACTTAAGACCATGGGCGACGCAGCCGCCGCGGCCGCGATTAATCTCCTGAAGGTCGCCGGGCCCGAGGCGAAGAAAGTTCTTGATGCCATCGAGGGGTCGCCTGTATCACGAGATCAAGCGAAACAAGGTGGTGTTGTCGGTGGACTGGCGACCGCCGGATACTGGATGCGCGACAAGTGGGCGGCGCTCACTAACTCGCATCTGAATACGCCGACTGACTCGCTTTCCTCGATTCTCGATGCGCAATATTCAATCGAGTCTTCGCGCGGAAAGAAGCTTCTTTCGCCTAAGGGCGCCATGGGCCCGATGCAGTTCATGCCCGATACCTGGAAGGAATGGGGTCACGGAGATGTGAACAATCTCCAGGATTCCATGGGTGCCGCGCAACGGTACGACACTTTCCTGTTGCGTAGATATAGCGGAGACGTCCGGAAGGCTCTTGCCGCCTACAACTGGGGCATGGGTAATCTTGATAAAGACATCTCGAAGCATGGCGATCAGTGGGAGCAGTACGCGCCGCGAGAGACGCAGGACTATATCGCCAAGGCGTTGCAGCTTATGGCGAAGAAAGGTCAGAACGTCAATATCAACATCACCAACTCGACTCCGAGCCGCGTAGCGGTCTCCATGAACGCCTCGCCTTATTGATATGACGACACCTGCAGCCGCCACCGCGTATGACTTGGCGTTCCAAGTGTCGCCTATCATCTTGGTGGGCGGCATCGCATCGAACACTCTCGGTGGGATGCTGCCCATCATCGCGTTGACCGGGCAGATTGCATCGTTTGTGCAGGGTGCGGCATCTAGTGGCTCCCTTAGCACAGACGATTTCTTCGCCAGATTCGTGCCAGTCCCCGGTTCTACGCTGGTAAGCCAGCAAGTCGCTCAGTACCCCTTCGCAAACCAGACCGTTGCTGCAAATGCGACTATCCAGAATCCTCTGGCGATTTCGCTGAGGATGATCGCGCCGGTTAAGGATACAGCCGGGTATTTGACGAAGACCGCGATCTTCACTTCGTTGCAGAGTTCTCTGGTGGCGCACAACGCCGCCGGTGGCACGTACACCATCGCCACTCCCGCATATATCTATACCAACTGTCTGCTGCTTGACATCACGGATGTAACTGGGGGTGGAACGAAGCAGCAACAGATCGAATATCAGTGGTCGTTCACGCAGCCTCTGATAACCCAACAGCAGGCATCGGCGGCATATTCATCGCTGATGAGCAAGCTAACAAGTGGCGCACAGGTAACTGAGCCGACCACCGCAGGTACTTCGATTTGGTCGAACGCGCAAGTCGCTGTTGGATCGGCCGCCCAGAATGCGGTCCAAGGTATCGGCCAGCTTAGCGGCGTAGTGAATCAGTATCTCTCGGCGCCAGCTCTATGACTACCCTCATCGCATTTCAGCCGAACAATAGCGCCTCGCCTCCCTTCTCCGTCTCGGTCACTCTAGACTCCACGAGCTATCAACTAATCGCGACATGGAACCTGTCGGGGCAACGATGGTACGCATCGCTGCAAGATCAGTCGGGGAACACGGTCTGGATGGGTGCGTTGATCGGATCGCCCCTCGATTCAAATATCTATCTCGCGCTCGGCATCTTCCAGACATCGACTCTGCTGTACAGGGCAGACACCGGAAACTTTGAGATCACCCCCTAGATGGCACGCTATTACGAACTCTCAGTGACGCCGCAGGGAGCGTCGACGCCAGTTCGTACCTGGTCATCCCATCCGAACGGAATCTACAATCCTGCAGCAGCGCAGATTGAATACGATGCGTTGGTAGGACCCTATGGAACACCAACAGGAGCGTCTACAGTCACGGTCTACGGGATTGCCCTGCAAGATCTGACGCAGGCTCAACAGTTCGCCGGCATGACGCTCGAGCTAAAAGCCGGCATGAGCGCCGGACTTCCACTGGTTAATCCAGCGCAGGCAGGCACGATCCTGAAGGGTCTGATATTCCAGTCATTTGGCAATTGGGAAGGTGTCAATCAGACGCTGGATTTCGTCATCATCCCGGGGAGCTACACGAATGACACGCCAGGCAACATCGTTCTGAACTGGACCGCCGGAACTCAGCTATCGATAGCCCTGCAGCAGACGTTCTCCGTCGCCTATCCATCGATGCAGGTATCGATGAACATCAGTAATGATCTGGTGCAGAATCATGACGAGATCCACGTCTGCGGGACATTGGATGAACTGGCGCAACTCGTTGGCGACATCACCGAAGGCATCTTCGATGATCGGGTTCAGATCAGCATTCAGGCCGGTAAGCTGATCGTTTATGACGGATCATATGTACCCTCGCCTGTTCAGATAGCTTTCACAGATCTGATTGGGCAGCCCACATGGATTGGTGTCAATGCGATCCAGGTGAAAACAGTAGCACGGGCGGATCTTCAGGTCGGCGGCATCATCGCAATGCCGCAAGGCATGCAGAATCAACCAGGTCTCGTAACGACCACGCAGGCTGCATACCCGTCGACCATCAAGTATCAAACGACTTTCCAGAATAATTTCGTGGTTCAGGAACTTCGCCAGATCGGCAACTACCGTTCCGCAGATGCGGCGCAGTGGTCCACGATCATCAACTGCGTGACTCAAGCAAATGGATGATAACTACGGAAAGCTGTGGCTACAAAAGACCACGAACCAGCTTGCCGTAACGCGCGCCCAGCAAGCAATCAAGAGCCTCGGACGCGCGCTTCCGTGCAGAGTGACTGCAGTATCCGGGGCGATCGTCACAGTCGCTTTTGAAGTGAACGCCGCACCTTGGAATTTGCCGCAGATTACGATCCCAAAGGCGGAAAGTCCGTGGATCCGGATGCCCACGCAAGTCGGCGATAAGGGCGTCACCATGCCGGCGGACGTGTATCTTGGAGGCGTCTCCGGCCTGGGCGGCGGAGTCGCCTCAATGCTGCAGCGTGGCAATCTGAGCGCGCTTGTATTTGTGCCGGTGAGCAACGCAAACTCGGGTCCAATCGACCAGAATGCGGCTCAGATTCAGGGCCCAAATGGCGCAATCATTCGCACGACAACAGGGACAACATCGTCAATCGTGACGAACGATAGCGGGACGACGATCACATTCGGGACAACGACGCTAACTGTGAATGCTGCTGGCATTACGTTGACTGTAGGCGGGCAAACATTCACGTGGGGCGGGGCCGAAGCCGTCTCGACACTCCCGATTCAGGCTCCCGACGTCATCTTGCCGAATGGCGCTGTGAATGAGCATTATCACCCGGGCGTACAGACTGGATCGGGCAATACGGGCACGATGACTGGTTAATACGATCGTCCGTACGATCCTCGGATGCTGCCGTATTGGTCTTCCCATGCACTGAACACGTATCCCAGGTCGACGTTGCCGTTGCTCCAGTGAACGGTAACTGAGCAAACAATCTTGTATCGATTCGGCGCATATTGAAATGCATCGGAACTTGGGAGTGCATCTATTTTTGTGATGTGAGCGGCGTTCGGCCCCAAGTCAAGCAAATAGGGGATGTTCGCCATCTCAAGATCATGCGCAAGTGGCGCTTGGCAGTTTTGTGGGATGCCAGTCAGATCGGCGGCATGGGCGGCGATCGGAAGTAACAGCGCAAGAAGTAACGCCTTCATCAAAGTCCCCCTGTGGCGATGGCGAACAGCATCACTAGAGCGAATAAAACGGCAAGTGTGATCAGGAAGGAAATCACGGTCTTCTTGAAACCTTCAATCATGTGCGTCTCTCGAAGTTATCTGGATTGAACCGCGGACAAACATCGCAGCACTTGCCGATGCCAGCCGCTTGTATCTGATCTCTGATAGATGCCGGATGGTCTCGCTGAGCCTCAAACCAGTCGAGCATATATGCGCATGGGAATTGGTAGATTCCCCGCTCTGGAAGAGGCGTGATGTGCTTGAACTCCGGGTGAATGTGCTCATACATGCGCCGCGGCGCGACTGGGAAATACGGACTATCGATGAGGCGGAAACAGTGCGCCCGATGGTCTCGGACGGCGCATGATTCGACAAAACACCTTATGACGCTTTCCAGATGGTATGCCTGCACCATCTCGCCGATGATCATGCGGCCTTTCACATAGAAGTGCGTCCCTTTCCAGCCACGGATGTAGTGGATCAACTGCATTGCCTGTGCTCCTCCCACGGCATCTGGCGAGAACCCTGCAACATAGACGCGCAACGACTCTAGATCGCGCTGAGAGAATAATGTGGCGCGTTCGGCAATCTCAAGCGCCCAAGGCAGCGCCTCAGACCGGCTACGAAGGAATATCGCCAGCAGCAGGTAATCGAACGACGCCGCGCTGAGATTCGCTGGGGTAAAGAAACTGGCTGGATTCATGGTTCAAAAATATGCGCACATATGCCCGGGTAAATAACGAGGATGGCACGAAGACGTGGGTAGTCATCCAGACTGACGCAAACGGTTTCAACGACAGTGTCTGGCTTACAACTCTAGCCCAATGCCTTAAGTTGAACCTGGGAGAGAGCCCATTTTTCGCCAACTTTGGAATTCCGCAATATCAGACCATCATGACCCAGGTCATGCCTGATTATTACGTTTCACAAACGCAGACTCAGTTCTCGTCGTATTTTGCATCCCTGACGCTGACTCGCGCACAGGGATCATTCCCGCCGGTCTACAACGTTACCGCAGTCTGCCATAGTGGCGCCATCTTGACACCCTATGTCGATTCGTCGGTCGTTGCCCCGCAGTTGAATAATACTTTCATTCTCGGTACGTCGACACTCGGATGAAGCGCTTCCTTCTGCTCTCGCTGCTTTTCGTCGCCTCGGTATCGGACGCCCAGTTCACGACCGGGCAGATCCTGACGGCGCAACAGCTTAACAATCAGTTCGCACTATATCTCCCCCTTGCTGGCGGCGCTCTCACCGGTCCTTTGACTGTACCGACGTTGACTGTAACAAATGGATTGACCATCGGCAGTCTCTCGCCGGTCGCCGCTAATACCGTTCTCGCCAATGCGACTTCAGCGAGCGCAAGTCCAACTGCATTCGCGATGCCAAGTTGCAGTTCGGCGAACAACGCGCTGCAGTGGACGAGCGGGACGGGGTTCACATGCTACGGGAGTAGCGCTTCGCTAACGGGCGCAACGTTCACGGGCAATGTTGTCATTAACAATGCCAATGCGCAAATCCAGGTCAATGATTCATCGGGGACGGGCCATTCCGATTACTACCTCTATGGATCAGGGTCGCCATTCTGGGATTGGAGGCTCATCAGTTCGAGTGGACTTCTCCAGCTCGTACGTTACGTAAGTGGTGTCAACACCGACCAACCAATCTCAGTTTCAAACTCCACCGGCATCGTCGCCTTCGCCGATGGCATAACGGTCAAAGGAACGACGGTACTCGGAAATCTGACTGGGACCACATCAAGCATTGGCGGAAGCTCACTCGCTGCTGGTGCGTGTGCTACCGGAACCGTAGCGGTAAGTGGCGCAACGACCAGCATGGCTGTCGCAGTATCGCCAGTTGCGACTCCTGGGGCAGGATACGTCTGGGAGGGTTATGTCAGCGCCGCCGGGACCGTGACTGTAAATGTCTGCGCGATCGTAGCTGGCACACCTACCGCCACTACTTACAACGTCCGCGTAGCGCAGTAACGTCTCCTATCTTAAATACGAGCCCGCCGCGAGCGGGCTTTTTTATTGCCGCTCGTAAATGGCCACTTCAAGCTCGACCTCCATCCCGCTGGTCATGACGGCATCGGGACCGGTGCCCAGCACGCCACTCGCGCTGCGCACCGCATTGATCAATGGCGTCGCAGCGACTAATCCCGACTACACGGCCAATCTACCAGGCAGTTTGATCGAGGATATCGCATCGACCGACACTGGCGCACTAGTCGCGATTGATCAGGCTCGAGTCGATGCCATCAACAGTGTTACGCCCTATGGCGCGAATGCCTTCATTCTGGCACAACTCGGCGCACAGTTCGGTATAGCCCAAGGCGTTGGGGCGAACGGGAATGTCTATGTCCAGTTCTCGGGCCCCGCTGGCTATGTGTTCCAACCTGGATTCGTTGTTAGCGATGGTTCGAACCAGTACGCACTCCAGGATGGCGGCGTAATCCAGACCGGCGGCACTAGCCCTCTGCTCTATGCTGTCTCGACAAATAGTGGCACGTTCGCCATACCGGCGAATACTGTCAACCAGACCATCACCTCAATTCCGAGCGCTTATTCGGTTGCGGTGAATAACCCCGAAGCGGGCACTCCCGCTACTTCGGCGCAATCTGTTCAGGATTACCGCTCACAGGTCATGACAGCCGGGATCGTGGCTTCGACCGGCACGCCTTCCTATCTGAAGTCTCTTTTGTATGCCATCACTGGAGTCCAACAACGCTTGGTATCCATTAATTCGGTGTCGGGTGGGTGGCAAGTAGTTTGTGGCGGTGGTGATGCTTATTCTGTGGCGAACGCCATTCTGCAAGGTGTACCCGATATTGCAACGCTACAAGGCTCGCAACTTGCCATCACTGGCATGACCGCGGCGAACCCGGTTGTCATCACCACAAATCTAAATCATGGGTACATCTCGGGCCAGCCCGTCACGGTGAGCGGTGCAACGCCGAGCGCGTACAACCTGACCTATACCATCGCATCGGTCACGGCGACGACTATCACGACTACTACCAACGGATCGGGATTCGGGGCGTACACAAGCGGAGCGACGCTGACGCCGAATCCTCGAAACGTCTCGGTCTCACTTTTCCAGAATCCGGACACGTATTCGATAACGTTCGTCAATCCTCCGGCTCAGGTTGTCACTGCCGCTGTAACGTGGAATACGACGTTGCCGAGTTTTACAAGCGGCACGACCGTAGCCCAATTGGCTGCTCCTGCACTTCAGTCATATGTGAATTCAGTGTATGTAGGTCAGCCTCTCAATGAACTGGAGATGACGGCCGTGTTCCAGAACGCGGTGGCCTCCGTCATTGAGCCGAGCAACATAACGACGCTGCAGTTCGTTGTGACGATCAATGGCGTGACGGCTAGCCCTACCGCCGGCACAAGCATCATTCCGAGCGATCCTGAATCATTTTTCTCCGCTTCGGCGACGGCAATCACGGTAACGCAAGGCTGACGATATGGGACAGATCGAATCATTCTCGACTCTGCCGCTGCAGCAATGCATTCCGAGCTATTTATATTGGGAATACAGCGACGATCAAGACCTGCAAGCGTTTGTCACGTCGTTCAATTCGATAACGCAAGGGTATACGGATTGGTTCAACAATACCCCGCTCGGCCTCTATACATCGCCGAACGTTACCGGACCTCTGCTCGACTGGATCGGCAATGGTGTGTATGGAATACCGCGCCCAGTTCTCTCGAACCAAACCAGCTTCGTAACGGCCGGCTATAACTCGATCCCATACAACACGATGGCCCCGTATGACGGCTCAAGTTTTACGTCTTCGGGAGCATCTTCGCTTGCATCGGACGACATCTACAAGCGAATGATGACGTGGAATCTGTACCGCGGTGACGGGCAGATGTTCACTATGGGGTGGCTGAAGAATCGTGTTAACCGATTCATAAATGGTGCAAACGGATCGGACTATGAGGTTCTCAATGACCCGCCATCGATCTCTGTCTCGGGGAACACGTTCACCATTACCTCGTTCGATGACTCGGTTTTCACCGCGCTCCAGGAATTGGTGAATGCGAGATTGGTCTCGGTCCCATTCCAGTACAACTTCAGTTTCGTCAACATCAGCTTTTACAACGATGGTGGCGTGCTATGGATGACGGCGCCACTGAACTATCCAACCAGTTCTGTGGGACTTTCAGCTGGAGCCGTCTGGTACAACGGCGGCACTGTGGCTGTTACACCCGGAGGATCTGGCGCAGGATCTCCCGTCTATTTCGGGTCCATCACTGCGGCCGGTCTGCTCTCTCTTGGTGGCGGCGGTCTGCCAACTTCAAATCCACACAATCTGAATCAGCTCTGGAATAACTCGGGGCTGATATGTATTTCTGCCGGCTAACTCGCAATGACAACCTTCATTTTCGCGAATAACGTCAATACGACACTGGCCGGGGCTGTTTCGACCAGCGCAACGACAATCACGCTTGCCAGCACCGCCAATCTGCCAACAACTATCCCATCAGGTTCCGTTCTTGTCATAACACTAAATGATGCAGCCACGAGGCAGAATTTTGAAGTTGTCTACGCCACCGCAAGAACGGGCGCAACCCTAACCGTCCTGCGCGCACAAGAAGGCACCGCTGCTTTGGCGTGGTTGACTGGAGATTATGCTTTCAGTCCGCCGACTGCGGGTCAGCAGGCTTCATTCGGGCAGCTTGCGGAGGCGAACACATGGACCGGGAATAACGGCTTCACTAGTCCAGTCGCCGTGGCGAATGCAGTTGCAGCGGGGGAAGCCGTTGCGCTTGGCCAATTCCTGATGTCCCTTGGTGTCCCGGGGTATCTGGAAATTCCGGCCTTTGCCGCCGGCAGTCCTATCACATTCATTCTTCAATGGGGAAGTGGTACCGCGCCAGCTTCGGGAGGGAATACCACATCCGCCACAGTGACATTCAGTCAGCCATTCTCGAATGCTTGCGTCTATGCAAGCGCAAATGCATTAGGCGGCGCAAATTCCGTGGGCGGCGGCAATCCAGCTTCAAATGCACACAATTATAGCAAAACTGGCTGCACTGCCGTATTTGACGTCTTAAATTTTACGACATTCAATCAGTCGTTGTCGTTCACGTGGTTTGCTCTTGGATATTGATAAATGAATGAAATCTACGGGGCGCCTCAGCCGTTGAATGGGGGCGAGTTGGTCACAATTTGGCAAACTCAAAGCGGATTGCTCGCCAAATGCACGATGCCGCTATCTCAGTTCCTCCAGTTTATCTTCTCTAGTCTGCCAACGACCAAGCCCACCACTGCCGGCCTACCCTGGAACAATTCTGGCGTAGTTTCCATCTCGTAAAAGACCATATGACAAAAATCCTTTTGACGGCACTTCTCGTGCCGGCGATGGCGTTCGCCCAGACTTATCCTTCGCCGACGTTCAGTAGCCTGACGCTCCAGAACCCGCTCAGCGCATCAAGTGGCGGGACTGGCGTTGCCAACTCGAGCACGATTACGCTTGGCGGCAATCTAGTGACCTCGGGCGCTAACGCGCTCACGTTCACGACGACGGGGGCGACCAACATCACACTGCCGACTAGCGGCACTCTGCTGAATAATTCGTCCGGCGCAATGTCGGGGGCGAATAGCAACATTACGTCGCTCAGTGGTCTCACGACGCCCCTCTCTGTGGGTCAGGGCGGCACAGGCGTCACGACCTCTACCGGCACGGGTTCGGTGGTATTTTCCAATTCTGCGACACTCGTTACTCCGGCGCTCGGCACACCATCGTCCGCTACGTTGACTAATGCAACTGGCCTTCCAGTTGCGACGGGCATCAGCGGCCTCGGTACCGGCGTGGCCGCCGGTCTCGCAAATGCTGTGACGGGTTCTGGTGGCCCGGTACTCGCCACATCTCCGACTCTTGCGGGCACGCCACTCGCCCCGACTGCTGCGGTTGGCTCGAACGGCTCGCAGATCTCGACCACGGCCTTCGTTGCCAACCACTCGCCATGTCCATCGATCATGGACAACGGCGGCAACAACACTGGCGGCGGCGATAATAGAACGGCATTCGCTACAACCGCGGCTCTCGGCCCAAGCGGTCAAGCATGTGTTTACTTTCCGCCAGGGAACTATGCATTTGGTGGGAACGCGTCCTACACACTGCCTAGTGCAAGCGCCAATATAACGATTATTGGCGCAGGGCCAGGACTTACCGCACTTCAATGGGCAGGTGGAGGCGGGATGACAATAAACTTTGTCGGGCTAAGAAATTCTGCCCTGATACAGGATATGTCATTTATTACCGGATCAGCAAACGTTGGATCTGGGTTAACTCTGAACCAAACTTATAGTAATACCTCAGCGCCAGGTAATTTTCTCAATACGACCGTCAAGAATCTCGTATTTGCCGGCTCGGATTTCACCGGAAATGCCACTAGCTGGAGCGACTTCTGGAATACCGGACTTCATATAGCTGGCGTCAGTAACGTAAATATCTACGACAGTACCTTCTATGGGGCAGCCGGAACAAATGGGGTTGGAATTAATCTTACTGGCAGCTCGGGTGCGCAAGCTCTCGCCATCAATCTCCATGGAGATACCTTCAATCTTCTTGGGAATGCCGGGATTATCTATAATGAGTACGTACAGGGCCTTGCCGTAACATCTAGCAACTTCACGGGGGATGCTATTGGGATCGAGGTTGTTAACCCGAATGTCCAACAGGATGAACTGGTTGTAACAAATTCTCAATTTAATTGCTATTCTTTTGGGATTTTAGATGAAATAGGCGTTGGCGGACTGATAATTCATGGAAATTATTTCCTAATCCCTGCTGCGAGCGGTTACTCATCCAATCCGACTGGCGTGCTTTTGCAGAAGGTTAATGGTGCGATTGTCGCTGGAAATGTTTTCCAACTATATAGTTCTCCAGCCACAGGAACAATTGGGATTGAAATCTCTGGATCTAGCACGATACCAGGCATAATTACTGGGAACATCTTCGCTCAGTTGACAGCGGGGATTGATCTCTTGTCCAGTTCGAATTATATCAACGTTCAATCAAATAACTATGTCAGCAACACCAGCAACGTGCTGAATAGCGCAAACGGAGGGACTTCCGTGTGCCCACCTACCGGTAGCGCCAACTGTATTGGTACAGCAGCAACTCCTTAATGTAACTACCATGTGGCATACTTGGGCGACTCACCCATCCAGGTATGCCCCATGAGCAGTTGCGCAACAGAACCAAGTACACACAATAGTGCGGCAATACAGCATCACAGTCCAATCCTTGGCCTCACTATTGTGATGTTCCTTTGTGCTGTGATGGTCATCATCACTACATTTTATGGTGTTTGGAGATTTTATTCTCCCATTCCGTTCTGGGATCAGTGGAATGGCTCGATCGGCCTGTACGTGAAAATTCGGGAAGGAGATTGGGGCGCGCTGTGGGCGCAGCATAACGAACACCGCATCGTATTCTCACGGCTGCTGTTCCTGCTCGACTATTGGGTCTTCGGCGGCGTGAACATCTTCACGGTGTTCTGCAATATGGCGTTACTCGCTCTCACCGGCTGGACGATGTGGTCTGCTGGTGATGACAACCGGGTATGGCGCGCATCTGTGGTCGGGGCCCTTATGTTCTCGTGGGTACAGAACGAAAACATGACATGGGGTTTCGAGAGCCAGTGCATCGCCGTCAACCTGTTTGCGTTCCTCGCATTCAGGCAACTAGCCCGTGCCGAACGTCGTGTACTTCACATGTGGCCGGCGCTTCTGTTCTGCGCTCTCTCGACCGTCAGCATGGGCAATGGCTTCAGTTCCTTCTTCGTCGCCGCGATCCAGCTTTTCCTCTTCCGTCGACCTTTGAAAGAATGCTTCATCATGATCGCGGGCGGGATCGTGGCGTCCGCGGTCTACTTCTGGCACTACACGCCGTACGTGTTGCCGCCGGCATCAGGCTCGGCGGTGTCGTTCGCGCCCCTAAAGTACTTTGCAATTTTCGTGGGTAACCCATTTTTTTGGGTGCACGGTAGTAACCTGCTCATAACGGCACTCATTGGGATCGCTCTTTTGTCGGTAGGTGCAGCATCCATCCTGTATCTCTTCTTCACCAGGCAAGTGACTCCGTACCGGTCATTTCTGATCGCCTGCTACGGCTTCACGGTCGCGTCCGCATTGGCTGCCTCGCACAGCCGATGGATGCTTGGCCTGGATTCAGCTACAGCGAGCCGCTACACGACGCCAACGCTAATGGGATACGCGGCTCTAGCGCTGCTCATGTTCGACATCGCTCGATCCTCGCGCTGGCGCACCGCTGTTATAGGTATGTCGACAGTGGCCCTGTTGGCACTTGCGACTACGCAGCTTGCCGCAATACGAAGTGATAACTCTGGCCTCTTCTCCCGGAAGCTAGCATTGCTTGGGCAGAAGATCGGCATCGACCATCCGGGCTATGACGCCGTGATCTACCCGGCCCCGCTACATGACCTGTTCGCGCAATTGGCAACAGACGCGAACGCCTACCAGATAGGTCCTTGGTCTAAGGGATGGCTCCACGATGCTGGATTGGTCCAGTTTGATCCGTCTCGCATCGATCCGTCGCTCTGCCGTGGCACGTTCGACACGAATCCGAAGGATGAGGTTGCCTATCGGGCTACTGGGTGGGTGGTGGCCGACAAGTATCAGTCCGGAGACGTGCTCGTGCTGATCACGCAGGACGGCAAGACGGTCGGCTATGGGGTATCAGGACTACCGCGGGAAGATGTGCGCAAGGTGGTCCCAGGCGCGCCTTTGGACACTGGATGGATCGGATTCTCGCGGGTTGGGGAGAGTACGCAGGCGTTCGCGTATCTGGGAGGAAAGTTCTGCCCGCTCGGTGCGCCCGCAGTTCATTAGTGCTTGCCGTGCGTCAGCTTCTTGACGCCGAGGCAGATCCAGACGCCGGAAACCGCAATTACCGCGACGACAGCGAACGGAAAGCCTACTAGATCCCACATTCCTTGCCAGTTGATGCCCATATATCACCTTTCGATTATGCCAAGCGTCGGCGTCGCCTTGAACGAGCAATATAGCAGATCATCTCGGCCGATCTATGATATCGCCCTATCATCGCCAGATTACGGGGACGAATGCCGAAATAATGGCCTGCTCTTGTGCGGCCCTGACGCTGTCCAGGTAACTGTCTGGCACAGTACATCCAATCATATGAGTTTGCCACCCGTCGATAGCTAAGATGATGGTGTATTGCTGAATCAAGGGGACGTTGTATGTCGCAGCCACGGCATCCATGGCTGCGACATACGCGGGAAGCTGCGGATGACTTCCGTCGCAAACGGGCCCCGGTTCCTCCAAAACCGGCTGAAGTCCCGCCGCCTGTGCATCTTGGATCCATTGCCCTAGATAGGCAGAATACTCGGCAACTGTCTCGCCGCCAAGGGCATCGTTGACCGCATGCTCTTCGATCACGATTGAGGCGCCAGATGCCAGCATGCGTTGTGGTTGTCCGTCGCCGAGCCCATCCATCCCGTCCAATTCGTTCTGCAGGCTGCTCGAGGTACCGCCAGAAGAAATGTTCTGGACCGTGATGCCCGTATCGTTGAACTGCTTCTGCAGAAGCGCTTGAAGTTGTGCTGGTTCGTTTGGAGTGACGAGAGTAGGCATCCCGTACTGACCGATCGCAATCCCAGCCATCTGGTCATCGCCAAACACGGCGATCCTCACGACTGGAGTTGATGCTGGCGCACTAGCAGCAGTCGGAGCGCTAGCGGTCGAGTCCGACGCTGCGGACGGCGTAGATGATGCCGGATCACTAGCTGCTGGCGAGGATGCCGCAACCGGACTGGATGCTGGGACAGCAATCTGACCGCCCGAGGCGGAATTCGAAGATGCCTGCTTTACCGGGTTAGATCCGCCACCGCACGCACAAAGCAGGGACGTAATAAGCCCTGCGATAAACAAGTTTCGCATTTTAGTTTCCTCTTAGATTAACAACACGACCAAGCCACCTCCGGGTGGCTTTTCCATTTTCCGGGGCACCCATTGGAAGCCGACAAGATGATCTCCATGCCCGACGAAGAGTTTCGACTCCATGTCGTCGACCGACTCAATGCCCAGGACGCAGCGATTCAGGAAAACACAACGCTGACAAAGAAGGTTGCCGAAGACACGGCATTCATGCGCGAGGCGTGGAAAGACGGCATCGCGACGGTGCGCTTTTTCTGTCGGTTGGCCGCGGCATGGCGGTTTCTGTTGAAGCACGTGATGCTTCCCGTTGGCATCCCGGGCCTGTTTCTCTACGCACTCATCTACTACGCAGACCATGGTGCTGTACCGCCATGGATCGAATCGGCATTCAAGCTGATCAAGTTGCTGTAACAGACCCGCTGCGGCGGGTTTTCTTTTGGAGGCGGCATGCCAGTCATTACCGCACAGCAGGCCGGTGGAGCAAACCGCCCGGCTTTCCTTGACATGATTGCGGCGTCCGAGATTGGTCCTGCGCTGCTAGCCAAGACGAACAACGGCTACAACGTGCTCGTTGGCTCGACGCCAGCCAACCCGCTGACCTTTTCGAGCTTCGCAGCCCATCCAGACATCCTGAATCGCGCGCTCAACTCGACCGCGGCGGGCCGGTATCAGTTGCTATACCGCTATTGGGTTAGCTACCAGAAGATGCTCAACCTGCCCGACTTCGGCCCGCTCTCGCAAGACAAGATCGCGCTTCAGCAGATCCGCGAGTGCAATGCACTGGCTGACATCGACGCAGGGAATTTTGCGCATGCGGTGGCGCTGTGTTCGAGGATCTGGGCATCGCTGCCGGGCAACGACTACGGACAGCACCAGAACGCAATCTCGGCATTGCAGGGTTACTACACCGCTGCTGGTGGTGCTCTTGCCTGAGTATTCGCCACAGTAATAAATCGATTTTATTCGCCACACGCATAGCCGCCTAGCGCGGCTTTTCCCATTTCTGGAGACCGCATGAACGCTTCTCAGACCGGCGTGAGCGCTGCCTTGTCCGCATACTGCGCGCTGCTCAATTCCGGCACGCTCGTCTTTCTCTCGGGCACGCAGCCGGCTACGCCTGAAACCGCCTTGAGTGGCAACACGACACTCTGCACAGCGACGTACAGTTCGACCGCTTTCGGTACGCCCTCGTTTTCTTCGCCGAACATGCAGGCGACGGGCAGTTTCACGGCAGGTTCTTACACGCCGACCGCAGCGGGCACATCTACGTTTTGCCGCGCATACGAGTCGAATGGCACGACTGTTATCGCCGATCTGACCGTGGGCTCGAACTGGATCGCGTCACAAGCTGCTGTGCTCGGACAGTACTGCCTCTCGAGCGGCAATACGTACAAGGTGACTACTGCCGGAACGTCCAGCACGACCGCGCCGAGCGGCACGACGACGTTTAGCGATGGCACCGTGACGTGGACTTACGTCGGTGCGGGCCAGCTTTTTGACGTGCTGATCTCGAATCCGGCCATCCAGCTTGCCGTGCCGGTCTCGTGCTCGCAAACGATGAAGATGCCGGCGGTGTAATGGACGCTAACCAGCAAGCGGAATTGCAGGCGTTGGCTGGGCGCTCGCTGACGTCTGCTGAAATCACGCTGGCCGGAAATCGTGATGATGCCGGTCTCGCGGCGAGCCTGTCTTTTGGCCTGACGCAAGTCGTCTCAAAGCGCATTGGCGCCGGGTCTGTCCTTGATGCCTTGGGGGCCGTGAGCGGGGCTGCGTTTCTCGACGCGATGGACTCGCTATCGTCGACCGTCTCCGCGATCAAATGGGGCTTGTCGCTGCTCAATTCTGGCAACTTCGACGTTGGCTCCGCAACATCGATCGGCATCGTCAATACGCTGGTATCGGGCGGCACGCTTGGCGCGGTCACGATCCCGGCTAACACGATCAGCCAGGCAACAGCGACGGCACTGCTCAATCTTGCCGTGGTCCCGCTGACGATCAGCGTAGATCAGGTCAGCAACATTCTCAACGGGGCGTAACGTGGCCACACCGCTTGTTAGGGACTCCGGCAGTGTCATCACTGTGACCGGAGCGAATGCAATCGCGTCTGCTGCGTATAGCAATAGCGCGGACGTGATGCGCATCCAATTGAGCGCGCTCGGCGCCAACTATCTGATGGCGGATTTCCGCCTCTCATTCACGTACGGGACAGCGCCAGTCGCCGGCTCAATTCAGTTGGTTCAGGTACCGCGAGATTTCAGCGGCAACCAGGGATTTACGCCTGCCACAACGCTATTGGGTGCGCAGATTTATACCGCTGGACCATTGCCGCAGGCAAGCAACACCGTGAAGGCATTCATCTTTTCATGGAATGCGGTGCCACTTACCTACGACCAAGATTTCTGGCTCTACAACAATGCGACGGGACAATCGATAGTCTCGGGCTACACACTTACCGCGATGCCGTGGTCACCAGGGACATAATCAATGGGCGCGCCAGACCTCTCAAGCTGGCTCTGGCCCGATGCTAGTCAAGGCCGCGCACCGAATCAGCCCGTCAACCTCGATCGGTCCAATCCCCTCCTTGCCGGGCTCGCCGATTACATTCTTCCGGCTGACGCATCAACGTATTCAGTCGCGTCAGGAACGCTAGCCCGCACGATTGACCCGCTTGGCCAGGCGTTCAAGGGGACGATGCGCCTCGACGGCAGAAAGAATGCCGTCATCACATCAGCGCCGTACACGCTGATCTGCGTTACGCGTCTGCCCGCTACTCTGAGCGGGACGTTGGTAGCGTGTTCGCTCGAAGGTTCATTCACGTCGAGCGATACGCCGTGGATGGGCTACAACACTGGCGAAGGCGTTGCCGTCAGTAATAGCCAGACTGACACGTTCGTTGCGGCGACTGCCAGTGCACTGTATGTGATCGTTGGCGTCTATACGACCACAGGCTACACCGCATACTTCAATGGGGTTGCTGCTGGCACGGTATCAAGCGGTCCATCAACCGGAACAACCGCCACGCTGTGCGTGATGGACTATAACGGTGGCGGATTCTCGTACACCGGGAATGTGCTGGGCGCGCTGGCATTCAACCGGGCGCTGACTGCTGGCGAAGTTGGCGCGCTAGGAACGCCGCAAGCGATCTTCTCGCTGTTCCAGCCCGCCAAACTCGGCATTGCGATGCCGGCGAGCGTCACCACAGACGCTGCGACGATCGCAGGCACGCTGGGCGCGTTGGCAACGGCTGCGGGCGGCACGCAGTCCAGTTCTGCCGCGGCGACGAGCGGGCTGGGCGCGCTTATTTCCAGCGCTTCGGCCAGCCTTGCAAATTCGGCAACGACATCTTCGTCACTCGGCAGTCTTGCGACCCAAGCAACGGCGGCCATCACTGCTATCGCGGTTGCTGCATCGACGCTTGGCGGCATATCGTCGTCTTGCGTCTCGACGCAATCCCAGACGGTATCGGCTTCGAGCTCGCTGTCGCTATCGACATCGGCAAGTGCGTCGCAATCTCAGGGCGCAAGCGGTTCAAGCACGCTCGGCGCGCTGTCGACCAGCATTACTGCGATCGAGCAAACGCCAGGCGCGGCGGTCATCTCATCCGCGCTAGGTTCACTTGCCTCGTCTGGTCAGACGACGCAATTGCGAGCTGCTTCTGCCTCGTCGTCGCTGTCCCTGTTTTCGTTGGCATCGGTCACGCAGAGTTCGAATGCAGTTGCTAGTTCGGCGCTCGGCGCCCTGTCGAGTTCGATCATCGTTCTCGATATTGCAGCCGACCTGGCCACGATTTCGGGCTCACTTGGAGCGCTCACTAGCTCGGGAATCGCGAACCAGACGAGAAGCGCAACGGCGGCCTCTGCGCTGTCCTTATCGACGCAGATCATCGCATCGAGCAGTAGCCAGGCAGTCGGCTCGCCAACGCTAGGAGCACTGCAAAGCGCGGCATCGTTTGCGCGGTCGCAATCAGCTATTGCCGGCGCATCGCTCGGCGCGCTGTCGACGTCGATCTCAGTGGTTCCGCCGTACACGGCAGTTGCATCCGGGTTGCTGGGCCATCTGTCGTCAAGTGTCACCGTCACATTCGGCGCGCCGGCTTATCCGATCAACGCCTCGTATTATGCCCGCGCAACACCCAGGCCATTTTACGCGCAAGCCCCAGCCAGGCTGTACTGGGCCAAGGCGCCGCTTCGTGCCTTCTACGTCAAGATCATGCCAACGCTTACCACTATTCCTGTTCTGTCGCAGAAGGGACCGCTGGAGGTTTGGGTCATCACGCTAGACGCGACGCTCTTGCTTGCAACCGGCGAAACGCTCACCGGCACACCAAGCATCGTCGTTTCGACCCAGATCGGCTCGGACAATCCGCCGTCGCTCACCCTCGCGAACGGAATCATCAATTCGCAGGCGGTCACGCTCATCAACGGTGTCACGGTGGCTAGTGGCTGCGCAGTCCAGGCGGTCGCAAGCGCAGGTCAGTTCGCCTCGCAATACCTCATCTCCGCAACCGTCACGACCAGCAATCCTAACAAGACCCTCACGCTGGAAGCAGTCCTTCCGATGCGGAGTCAATGACCATGACAGTAGAACAAATTCACGCAGAGAAAGAGACGCTAACGGTCGAAGTGAATATCCCGGGCCATGACCCTCGCACCACTACGGCCCTCTTCACTCGCACGCGAAAGCAATTGATCGAGCGCGAGGGCGGTCGCTGCTTCATCTGCAACGGCACTGCAGAAGAAACCGGACACCCGCTCGAAGCTCATCACCATCCAATCGAGCGGTCGATGGCTGAAATGATCGATTGGGACCGCTTCAAGGCCGATGCGCAATCGGGCTACTGGGGCGCTCATATCCAAGCCTTCGACTGGAACAACTTCACTGACTGGACCCAGTTCGTAGACGACATGACCGTGAACGGCATGTTGCTCTGCAAGGCTCATCACATTGGCAAGGATGAGGGCCTGCATACGATGCCCTTTCCCCTGTGGATAGCGCAGAAGTACGCCCGCGAGGGCTACCAGTTCTCGAGCGTCGAAGTCATCCACCACGAACAATAAGCTAGACCAGTACGGGGTTCACCACTTTCTGGAGCAAGCATGCCCAACGTAGTAATTGAAATTGCAATCGATCCGACCACGCCCACCGTCTCGGTTCAAGCCGCTGCTGGTACTTCGTTCGCAGGCTTCAAGATCACGCCTTCGGATGCCACTGTCGCGCCGCAAGTCGTGACCGCTGCACCGTGGAGCGCTGTCTTTGCCGTGAACGCAGGCTCGCTCTCGGCCACGGCTCAATCCGTTGACGCTACTGGCAAGCTGTTCGGCCCGGTCTTCACGTCCAACACGATCACCGTCGAAGCGGACATTTCGGTTGCGATCCCGAATGTGACCACCCTGACGGTCGCGTTGAGCCAGTAATGGGCGCGCTGCGGTGGTTCCGCTGGCTCTGCCGCAGTAAGACAGTGCCGGTTTCGATTCCGCGCCCCTCTGGGTTCGTGTTCCATCGTTTGAAATAGCCGCCTCCGGGCGGCTTACTTTTTGGAGTCTCCCATGGACACCAATATCTCTCCGACCGTGCAGAAGATGCTGGTCGGCGCAGTCCTGTTTGCCGCCTGGTCCTACCTAGTCTTTACGGGCCGCGTGCCCGCAACGGACTACGTTGAAAACCTGAAGATCGGCCTGACGGCGCTTGGCCTGTATCACGTCAGCACGGCTCCGGCTCGTGCCGCAGAAAAGGCCGCCAAGGCGGCAGCAGATGCCGCACCCGTAGTCCTGCCGACCCAAGTCAAATGATCCGCGCCGCCCTTCTGGCTTTATGCCTGAGTGGGTGCGCGGGTCAGGCGGCATACGACATTCGCCCGTTTTACGACGAAGCGTCGAAGCAGGTTCTGTGCTGCGCCGCGACCATCGAAAACTCCAAAGACATCTCGAGCGTAACCGTCCACGTCCAGAAAACGGCTGATGGCTACACGCTGGACTTTGCTGAGCAGGGGGTTGGAGCCACAGCCCCTATTCAGGCCAATACCGCTGCTGTCGGCGCAATCGCTGGCGCAGTCTCCAATACCGCTGCCGCCGTTCTTAAGGTAGCGCCTTAATCCGAGGAATCCCATGCTTCGCAAATTCGCCGTAGTCCTGGCGGGTGCGGCCGCGCTCGCTCTCTCCGCGTGCGGCGGCACCGCTCCGACTCTCACGTTCCCGCAAGCCGTCTCGCTCGTCTGTACCGATGGCAATGCCGCCTTCGACATCATGAAGGCAGACGGCATGCTGACGGGTGGTGCGCTCAACACGTTCACCAACACTGTCACGCCTGACTTCAACAAGGTGTGTGCGGCTGGCGCAACTGTGACGACCGCGAATCTCCTGAACCTCACGAACGCCATGGCTCCGGCTGTGAAGGCAATCGTGAATTCGTCGAGCGCCTCGCAACAGTTCAAGAATGATGCGAATACGGCTGTTGATGTGTTTGTTTTGGCGGTCAATGTGGCGGTTCCGCTTGTGCCTGCTGCTACGGCCACTGCCGCTTCTGGAGCAGTTGCGGCTAGTGCTCCGGTGGCGGCGTCGCAATGATTGACTGGGCTGCGGCGGCTCTCGCTTGTCGGCGTGCGAATGCCGCTTACATCATCCCGCAGGACCAGGCGGAATCAGCCTTTGAAGCGCTCGGCGACACCTTCATCGGACAGTTCCAAAACAGTTCCCACCAGGCTGTTCTGTCTGCCGACGATCAGGGCAACACTCATCTCAGCATTTCCGGGACGAGAGCTTCAGCCCTGAAACTGATGGACATCTTTGCGGATGTGTCGCTTGAGCCGGTTTCGATCGGCGGCGGCACGATCACGCAGGGCGTCGTTGAAGGCATGCAAAAGATGTGGGATTGGGTGCATGCAACGGTGCCTGATGGCGACGTGATTCACGTTAGCGGGCACTCACTTGGTGGAAGCCGTTCGCAAGCTTCTCCGGCCTTCATCGAGGCATCGCGCCTCGGCGTGATCCATTCCTTCGCCGCGCCAAAGTTCATCGGCGCAGACTTCTTTGCTGCACATGCTGATGTCGTGGCGAGGATGGTTTGCGTGCTCTCGGGCGGCGATGGGTGGGCAAGTTGGCCTTGGTTCGATGCTCGCTGGCAAGCCCGTCCGCCGATCGATCACGTGTGGCTCAAGGATGGCACCGGTGCGTATCAGATGATCCCAGGCCCGCAATGGCCGAATGGCTGGGTCTTTGCCGATCACGACATCGATCGATATCAAGCGAGACTTGATGCCGTGGCGGCGGCCGTCACCACTGCGTAATACGCAATACAAGCTGTAAACACGCAATACAACCGATAGGCTGTTAACTCAGCCTATCGCACCCCTCTTTTAGCTCGCACTGCGCGACGCGTCCGATTCTTTCTTTCCTTCCTCGCATCAATCTGCGCCTTAAGTCGGCTGTACAGTGTTTGATCTCGCAGCGCTGGTATGTCATCCACGCTCCAGAAAAGCACTTGCTGGCCTTTCCAATGCGTATCGGTTAGCCACTGGCTCCATGTGTTCTCGCGCACCGTCGCCAGATCAATCATTGCCATTGGGAAATCGCGATGGCCAGTTGTGGATGCCTTAAGCTTCGTGCCGTCAAGGCTATAGAGAATGTCGCCGATGTAGATCGGGCGCCCTTCTAGCCATGCTAACGGTTGCCTGTCGTCCATCATCCCTCCGTCGCCATCGGCTGCGCGTCAACCACCGCATCCCTCAACTCAACCGGTTCGCCCCCAGATCGAAACGTAATCTGGAAGCTCATTGTGCGCTCCACTCGGTTCTCGTCGAACGAAATCAGATACGGAGGCGGCGCATCTGGGCCGACCGCGCCGAGCGATGCCATGAGGTCAAGCATCGTTTGCTTGTTGTATTCCCTGCCGGCGAACGGTTCAATGGCTTGCTGTGCTTGTACCAACGTCTGTTGGTAGTCGCGATAGAACCGTCGCTTGTATGCTCGTCGACCGCGAGTGTTTAGGCCATTCGCCCGGGCCACGCGCTCAAAGAGTTTCCGGATTTCGCGTTTCACACTCCCTCCTTGTCGTTGCTTGTCCATATCACCCAATCCGGCCTCGGTTTAACCACGCGAATCGAGCACATAGCGTCATCCCACACGAGCCTATCAGGCGGCCTTAGCCTGCCGAGATAGCCCTCGTTCGGCATGCTCTGCCCCGTCCGCTCGCAATAGGCTGCGGTGAGCGCGTAGGCGCAGTAGTCGGCGTCGGCTTGGATCATCTGGCCGTCGAATTGAAGGATCGCGGATCTTTCCAAAAACCATTCGTAAACGGGATTCATCGGCTTAGACCACTGTTATTTTGTACAGTAGTGTAGCCGATTATTCGCCGCATTTTTCGCGGCGTTTATCGCCGCCAATCACCGCACCCAACCGCCTCCGTCGAACTTTTGCGGAAATGATCGATATTTGCGGAAATATCAGAGCCGCCAGAATCCTTCCAAACAGTTGCTGCGCCTTCCTTTCAGGCGGCGGTCAGTGCAAAGTTCTGGCGGACTCCAGATCCGCGAGCCCACTGGCTACATCGGCGCCGATCTGCTCGCGCGGGCGGCCAGCCCGGTTCACGATCAACGTGCCCTTCCACAGCTTGCGAATGTCCGCCAGCAACGCTTCGTCGCCCTGATGCGCGATGTGCAGATAAGCGAGACCCAGCTTGTCGAGTTCGGCGACCAGATAGCGGTTGAGATCGGGGCCCTGCGGGCCTTCGTCGATGCCCCACAGGGTCGTGCCAGGCGAGAGCCGGATAGCCGTGCGGTCCGCGCCGATTTCCGCGGCAATGGCGGCCACGACCTCGAGCGCAAAACGGGCCCGGTTTTCAATCGAGCCGCCGTATTCGTCGGTGCGCGTATTGGCGCTCGGCGCGAAGAACTGCTGAACCAGATAAGCGTTCGCACCGTGGATTTCGACGCCGTCGGCGCCGGCGTCGACCGCGCGGCGGGCCGCAGCGCGGAAGTCCTGCACCGTCTGGCGGATTTCCGTGGTACTCAGGGCACGCGGTACAGGAATGTCCTGCATGCCGCTCGCCGTGAACATGGCCGTGCCCGGCGCGATTGCCGAAGGCGCGACGCCCACGCGATGATGCCGCGTATTGTCGGGATGCGACATGCGGCCGGCGTGCATCAACTGAATGAAGAGATGGCCGCCTCGCGCATGGACAGCCGAGGTGACCTTTTTCCACCCGGCTGTATGGGCGTCGTGATAAATGCCAGGGGTGGTGAGGTAGCCCTGCCCGTCTTCCGAAGGCTGTGTGCCTTCACTCACGATCAATCCAACGCTCGCGCGCTGTGCGTAATACTCGGCAGCCAGTTCGCCGGGCGTGCCGTCGGCCTGCGCGCGCGAACGCGTCATGGGCGCCATGACCAGGCGGTTTGACAGCGTGTAGCGCCCAACGCGCACGGAATCGAAAAGCTTGCTCATGATGATCACCTCGAGTGGTTTGGATGCGAGCATCATCGCCTGCTTCACGATTGGGATAAATATGGTAATTTGGATTACATTGATCCACAAATGGAGCACTCAGGGTGGAGCTACTGAACGACATGGCCTTGTTCGTGGAGGTCGTCAAAGCCAAGGGGTTTCGCAGTGCCGCCGAGGCGACGGGCATGCCGAACTCCACGCTCTCGCGCCGCATCAGCGGCCTGGAAAAAGCCATCGGCCTGCGCCTCTTGCACCGCACGACGCGCAAGATCGAATTGACCGAAGCGGGCCAGGTCTACTTCGAGCGCTGCAAGCGCATTGTCGATGAAGCGCGCCTCGCGCACGAGCACCTGGGCGACATGGTCGCGCAGCCCAGCGGCGTGCTGCGGGCCTCGTTTCCGGTCGATTTCGCCGTCACCTACCTCGCACCCTTGATCGCCGAATTCGCCGCTCTGTACCCCGCCATCACGTTCGATTTCGAACTGAATCCGCGGCGTGTCGATCTGGTGAGCGACCCGTTCGACGTGGCAATCCGCATGGGGGAGTCCGAAAGCTCGCAACTCGTTGCGCGTCTGCTGGCGTCGCTCACGCCTTACCTGTATGCCTCGCCGGGCTATCTCGAACGCGCGGGCGAACCAGTCAAACCGCTTGATCTGGAGCAGCACGAATGCCTGGGAATCCTGAAGACAGGCACGTGGACCTTGCATGACGCAAAGCGCACGGCCACGGTTGCAGTGGGTGGACGGTTCACGCTCAACAGCGTCGGGATGATCCGCCGTCTTGCCACCCTCGATATGGGCATCGTGCTGTTGCCGGAGGAAATCGTCGCAGACGAAGTGGCCAGTGGGACGTTGCGGCGGATTTTGCCGCAGTGGCATGGCGCGCCCACGCCGGTCTACGCGATGACGGAAACGCGTCTGCTGCCCGCGAAGACGCAGCGCTTCATCGAGTTTCTTCGGGAGCGGCTGGCGCGTTAGCCAGCCGCAGTGGAGGTATGAAGCAGGCCGAGCGGGCCCGCAATGCCTCTGAAACATCCGCGAGCGGCGGTGAGGCCGCTCGCAGATGCGTGGCAGATACGGCGCTACGCGTTAGAACGCGACGTAGGCCGACGTTGCGACGCCTGAATTGCCGTCGGTGTTCGGATCGTAGTTGACGTACACCGTGCGGCCATAGAAGAACGGCATGCCGAAGTCGAAGCTCACGCCCGTCATGATCCCGCCGACGTTCGAGTAGGCGAAGCCACCGTCCAGGAACAGGTTCAGCGCATTGGCGATGCTAAGCGCAGGCGAAACAGTGGTGCCGTTGAACCCGGTGACGCTAGGCGTGCGCGAGACCGTCGTCGTGGGGCAGTAGAAGCCGATCGCGCGCGTGCACAACGTCGAGGTCAACGCGCTGTCGGGGAAGAACAGCCCGTTCGAGCCTGTATCGAAGAATGCCCCTGTTACGCTCGTACCGCTCAGCGAAGCACTTTGCACGTTGCCATAGTGGTCGGTTGTGAGCTTCTGAATGCCGGAAGTCGGCAACGCATTGTTCGATTGCGTGCCAATGCCGAAGGTCAGGAACCCCATCGCGTTCGTCGATCCCGACGACGTTACCGCCGGCATGTTCAAGATCACGCCGGTGTTGTCGGTAGTGAACATCCGGACCGGATTCGTCACTTGCTGCCCGACCGCTACCGCCAGGTCCGTGCAGCTCGTCGAACTGCCCGACCCCGTGCAGCCGTAGTAGACGCCGTTCGGCGTCGTCGCGCAACCGCTGCCGCAGTCGTACTTCGCCGGGCCGATGCCGAGAATGCCGTGAGCGGCGATTGACGACGACGTGTCGTTGAGCGAGCCGACCGAGCAGCCGTTGTTCGTGCCGCCCGCTGCCGACTGCGGCAGGTCGCCCATCACGTGGATGGGCACGCTCGTTGCCGTTTCACCGCCGATCGTGACATCCGCCGTGCGAACGGAGCCCCAGGCGTTGCCGTCTTCGAAACCGAAGCACTCGGCAACCGATTTGCCGCTCGCCGTCTCGACCGGCAACGCGGTCTGCATGTTGCTGTTCAGCGCATCCAGCGTGACCCGCAGCCCCCACGACCCCGTATCGACCTGGACGTTGTCGATCGTTTGGCAAGTGCTCGTGCCGTGTTCGCAGATCGTGACGCTGACCGTCGGAATGTTCGGCGCGTTTTTCACGCCCGCCGCCACGGTCACCGCAACCTGGTTGGTCGCCAGCGTCGCGGGCAAGCTCGATACCGGAGTGCCCGCAGTGAGGACCGCGGTGCCATTGGTGCTCCCCGTGCCGCCGGTGCTCCCACCGCTACTGGTCGACGTGTTCGAAGTGGCATTGCTCGATCCGCCACCGCCGCCACACCCCGCGACGAGCGCGACAAACGCCGCCAAGCCGAATGCAGCCAGCATTCGGGCAGTTTTGCCATTGATACTCAACATGGTTCGCCTCGTTCTCGTTCGTTATTGGATGTCGGTGGCGCTCACGCCAGCCGGCAACGATTGCGGCAGGTAGGCCTGCCCCGAGAACGCACCCGGATGGCCGCCCGAATGGACGACCAGACCCGGAAGCTCGATACTCAGCGGACCACGGCCCGGATTGGCCGTGCGCTGCGCGACGCGCGCGCCGTCATAGTCCGTGAAGTACGTACCGAGCAGCGCGGAGAGGTTCGGCATGATCGGCCCGCTCCAGGCGATGCCAAATACCGTTCCCGCCGCCGAGATGTACTCACGCACGACCGTGCCGGTGGCGAACGTGGTTTGCGTCACCGTGTACGAGGCGGCGCTCGCGGTGCTGGCCACGCCCGATGCCGCATGGACGACGGCCGGATTGAACGAACTGGAGACAGCCCCCGCCGGTGCAGGCGTGGGCGTGCCGCCGAGTGCCGCAGCGGCAGGCGCCGCCGCACTCAGCGCGGCGCAGCTGAACGCCGCGCAAAGCGCGGCGCGCATGATCTGATTCGACATCAGGAGAGAACCTTTTTATGGTTGGTTTTATCGCGCTCTTCGGCGCAGGTTTGCCGTTGCCATTCTTGCGAACGTCAACGGTGAAAAGCGGACTTCACTTCACGCGAAGTACCCCGGGGACAAACGGGAAGGCCACGCGGTCCATGCGGTCCGCCGCACGGTGTATTGATTTGTCTTCTTTCCAGATCGCACTCAGCGACTTTCAATCATTGAGCTTTTGTTTGGCGAGGCGATTCGCGCCGCGAGTGTCCTGACCGTTATCTTCGATCTGATACACGCGCGTACGCACCGCGGGAAGCTCGGGGGGCTGCTGGGTGATTCCCCATGCACTCAACAAGCCCTCGAACGATGCGCCGGCCGGCGACGTCCGTGGCTCCGGCAGAGGCACGCCGGTCGACCGGTAGCGCGCCGATCCCCGCGCACTCGCGCCGGTATTGATGCGCTCGGCGGCGCCGTTGCGCATGGCGTAGCGAACGACATCGGAGGCTTCGCGCGAACTCATCAAGCCCGACGCGGTCATTTCGCTGACCGACGCGCTTTCGCGCTGCGCGAGCCAATGCAGCAGCGTGAGCGCACTAGCGTGAACCTTCATTACTGGCCTCTCCCGTCTTTGTCTTGTCGTTGTCCCCGGCGCAGATCACGCGACGCGCTGGACGGATTTCGCAGTGTCTGCCATGCCATACCCTTATCCACCCGCTGGAGTCGTGGCCGTGCCATCGGGCTTGATTGCCGCGGCGAAACTGAACAGCGCTGTGGGGAGCGCGCTCGCCAGGAGGGAGAACGGCGCGCGCAGGCGTGTGCTGCACACGTAGACAGGCCATCGGCTTTGCATTCGTTTCGATCCCCGCTGGCGCGGGCGGACGCGGTAACCCCGAAAGCGGCTGGCACGCCGCTCGTTTGCATTCGTATTTATCTGCTCATCCGAGGGTATCGGCAACCTTCAGATGAATCTTTAGTGCAATTACTGAATTTATGCCGGCCGCCTTTTTGTAATAAAAATGAAGGCATTCGATATTCAGTTGATTAAGTCAAGTGCGCGCTGAGCGCGCCTCGTCACGACCGACGCGGCCGCTCGGGCTAGTGCTGGATGATGCAAAACACATAAACGACCGGCTGGCGGGTCGAGGCGCGCGCGGCACTCAACGCGCGCAAGCGGTTCGAATGGAGTCGATCACTTTGTGCTCTACGCGTGGCTGTCGACGTTCGTCGTGAACGCTCTGCGCCCCAACAGCATGCTGCGGCCAGGCTTTTCACCTATGTCCCGCTGGGCGTGTTCGCATGGATGGAGCGCGCCGTATTTACGCTCCTCATCACGCATGCCATATGATTCGTACTGCTTGACACTGTTCGGTACGACTGCCAACGCACTCGCCACCTTCAGCTCACTCTATCTTGCCGCGCCGTGTTTCGCCTGGCTGTACCGGCGCTACGCGAGGGCCGTGAGGGCTAGCCACGACCGCTGAAGCCGCTCACGATACCGCCACGCGCCGCGTGAACAGGCGCCGCGTCAGGTCGAAGGCAACGAGGTTGCCCGAGACAACCAGCAAAAGGCCGACAACGGCGAGCAAGGACCAGCGGTATCCCTCGTAGACCGTCGAAACCGCCAGCGCCACGATCGGGAACAAGACCGTGCAATACGCCGCGCGCTCGGGACCGATCCGGCCAACCAGCGTCAGATAGGCCGTGAAACCGATCACCGACCCTGCCACGACGAGCCAGGCCAGCGCGCCGAGGTAGCGCGCATCCAGTTCGAGCTTGAACGGCAATCCGGCCACGGCGCTGCCGGCCACGAGCACCGCGGTGCCGATCAGCATGGCCCAGCCATTCGTCACGAGCGGGTTGAGCCCCATCGACTGCATGCGGCTCGACAGCAAATTGCCCGTGGAAAAACACAGCGTGCCGAGAAACGCCACCGCGAGGCCAAGCCATACCGTCTGATCGCCGATATGGCCGGCCATCTGCTGCAGAAAGAGGCACACGATCCCGATCAGGCCAAGTGCAGCCCCGCCCACGGCCGTGGGTTGCAGCGGCCGGCCCAGGAAGATGCGCCCGTTGATCGAATTCAGGAGCGGCGCGGTCGAGAACACCACGGCGACGAGCCCGCTCGGCACGACGCTCTCGGCATAGTAAAAGCACAGGAAATTGAGGCAGAAAAGCGCCAGCCCCTGGGCGACGAGATAGCGCCATGCCGCGCGCGGCGGCCAAATCGGGCGGCGCATCGCGGCCAGCAGCGCGAACACGAGGAGCGCCGCGAGCCCGAAACGCCAGGCGATCGAAACGGGCGCGGGCACCACGCCAAGCTGCCACTTGATCGCGATCCAGGTGGTGCCCCAGATCAGGACGGTCAGTACGTAGAGTAGAAGATTCATAGCCGGAAAGAACATCGAGTCGATGCCCCGACTATGGCGCACACGCGCGGCGCGGACTTGTCCAGGATTGCGCATTTCTTGCCTGCGCCCTGCCGTGGCCGGTAGTCAGCGGGGCGCGCGAGTATACTTTGAAAACCCATCTCGACAACCCGCTTCGACGCCCCGATTACCGACTTGCAAGCCGCCGCCCCGACCATGAACGCCCAGGTGTCGCTTCCCACGCCCTCGCCCACTGAGACGCCCTTTGGCCTGCACTCGGTGTGCCGCACGCTGAGCGCGGCCAATGCGACGCTGGAGCGCTTTGCCTGGCTCGGCGACCAGTTTGCGGCCGCTGTCTGGACCCGGGAAACGCGCGAGGCCGAGACCGTCTACGATCGGCCGGGCCATCACACGCTGTCGTGCTATCTCGACGGCGGCTACCGCACCGAGCGGCAGAAACTGCCCGGCGTGTATGGCGCGCCAAGCCGGCTCTGCGCGCTTCCCGGCGACCATGAATCGCGCTGGTGGGTGCGCGGCCACATGCATTTCATGCATCTGTATTTCCTGCCCGATCACTTCACACGGCGGGCGGCGCGCGAACTCGACCAGGAACCGCGCGAACTCACGCTGGCCGACCGCACGTATTTCGAAGACGAGCGGATCGCCGTTCTCTGCCAGGCGCTCGCCAACGAGGACTGGGCCGATCCGGAGGGACTCCTGCGCAGCAACGAAACGGCGCACGACGTGCTGAGCCTGCTGCTGCGCAGTCAGGGCGTGCGGCGTCCGGGCGCGGCCCTCAAGGGCGGTCTCGCCGTGTCGACGAGGCGACGCCTGCGCGACTATATCGAAGCCCATTTAGGCGAGACACTCACGCTCGGCGCACTGGCCGATGTGGCGTGCCTCTCCGAATACCATCTCGCGCGCATGTTCCGCGCCTCGTTCGGGCAACCGCCGCATGCATGGATTGCGGCTCAGCGCCTCGAACGCGCCCGCCTGCTGTTGCGCACGACCGCGCTGCCGCTCGCCCAGATCGCAGCGCAGTGCGGGTACGCGAACGCGAGCCACTTCAGCCATCGCTTTCGCGACGCGTTCAGCGCCGCGCCGAACGTCTATCGTCAAGCATTCCTGAAGTAGTCACCCGCGCCGCCGAGGCTTTGTCACAATGATCGGTGCGCGCCTGCAACGAGGCGCATTTCCCGAAGGAGAGCGTGATGGCGGAGCTTGTGACTTGTCTGTGGTTCGATGAAGGCAGAGCGCGCGAAGCGGCGCAATTCTACGCCGCGACGTTTCCGGACAGCCATGTCGAAGCGGCGCATGTTTCCCCCATACCGGGCATTGGCGCGGGGGCTGAGCTGATAGTCGAATTCACGGTGCTCGGCCGGCGCTTCGTGGGGCTGAACGGCGGCCCCAACTTCCAGGCGAATCAAGCGGTGAGTTTCATGGTCGAGACCCATAGCCAGGAAGAAACCGACCGCTACTGGAACGCCATTGTCGGCAACGGCGGCGAGGAATCGGACTGCGGCTGGTGCAAGGACCGCTGGGGGTTTTCATGGCAGATCACGCCAAAGCGCCTGCTCGAATGCGTCTTCGGCGCCGATCGCGAGGCCGGCAAGCGCGCCATGGAGGCGATGATGCAAATGCGCAAGATCGACATCGCCGCGATCGAGCGCGCCGCTGCCGCGAAGTAAGCGGCCGCGCACCGTGGCGTGAGCGCGGCGCAAGGGCGCTTCCTGCGGCGCAGCTGGGAAATCTACCGTGCCTATCTGCTGACCGCCCTGCTCACGCTCGTTTCTGGCGCGCTACTCGCGCTGTTGCACCTGAATCCTGCCACCGCCGATTTGAGCGGCTGGGCGTCGTTCGCCTCGCATCCCGTGCGCGAGACATTGCACGTCGTGTTGCTCGCGCGCCAGCCCTGGCTGTCGAGCGTGCTGCCGATGTATGTCATATTTGCGCTGTGCGTGCCCGCTGCGGTGCCCTTCGCCCGCCGCGCGCCGCTCTGCACGCTGGTCTGCAGCTTGCTGCTCTGGGCCTTCGCGCCGCTGCTCGCCGCGCTCATCGGCGCGAGCACGTTCGCGAACTGGCCGTTCGACCCGTTTGCGTGGCAGTTGATGTTCGTATTCGGCATGCTCTGCCGGCTGCACCCGGTTCCGCCCGCTTTCAAGACCTCGGAAACCGCACGCTGGCCGGTGCGATTCGCGTTCGCCGCCGTGGCGCTGTTCGCGGCGGTTAAATGGTTCGTTCTGGTTCAACCGATGCCAGGAGACATGAAACAGCATCTCGCCTTCGCGCGCGTCGTCAACTTTATCGGCATTGCCATGGTGGCGGCGTATTTCGTTCATCGCGGGACCGTCGCTCGGATCGCCGCGCGCTTGCCCGCCGTCGTGACCGTGAGCCGCACGGGGCTCGTGTGCTTCGTCGGCGGCACGCTGATCCCGGTGATCGTCGACACCGCCACGCCGCACGCGCTGCACGGCGTGGCGGCACTCGGCGCCGCACTGGCCGGCGACATTGTCTCGATCGGCGCAATGCTCATGCTCGCCAAGGCTTGGTGCGGCACGCTCGGCCGCCAGAAGGAGAAGGTCCGCGCGAGGGTCAACGGAGCCCGCTGCGGATGATGCGACGGGGCAAGCGCGCACTCGAATCCCTCAAGGCGATCGCCGTCGCCACGCTCACGCTCATCGCCAGCGCTCACGCTTTCGCCCAGCACACGCCTGCGCTGCCGCTGCATTGCGTCGACCTTGCCGGCGCGCTGTTGCCGGCCGCGAGCATCGGCTTGCCCACCAACGGTGCGCTCGTGCAAAGCGCCGCGATGATCCCCGCGACCGCCACGGGCAATCTCAACGGCGACTTCTGCCGCTTGACCGGCGTGATACGCGCCCAGAGCGCCGGCACGCCGGACATCCGCTTCGAAGTGAACCTGCCGAGCCGCTGGAACGGCCGCGCGCTGCAGTTCGGCGGTGGCGGCTACAGCGGCGTCGTGGTGACGGGAACCGGCCCGATGCCCTTCTCGCCGGAGCGCGCGCCGCTCGCGCGCGGCTATGCGACCTTCGGCGACGACTCCGGCCACAACGGCACGTCGTCGGAAGCGAACTTCGGACTGCTTGAAGAAGCCGTGACCAACTTTGGTTACGCGCATTTGAAGAAGGCGCATGACGTTGCGCTCGCACTGATCACGCTCGGCTACGGGCGGCCGCCGGAACACATGTATTTCGCAGGCGGCTCGACAGGCGGCCGCGAAGGCTACACCGTGATCCAGCGCTATCCCGACGACTACGACGGCGTGATCGCAAATTCGCCCGCACTGAACTTTTCGGGCGTGCGCTTGACAGGCGTTGTGGTCGGCCAGCACGAATACCGCACGCCGGGCGGCTATCTTTCGCCGCAACTGCTGGAGCACGTGTACGCGCGCGTGATGCAGGCGTGCGATGCACTCGACGGCGCTGCGGACGGCCTCGTCAGCGACGTCGAGAGTTGCCGCGAGAAAGAGCCCGAGATCATCGACGCGCTGCGTTGCTCCTCGCAGGACCAGCCAGATCGCCAGCATGCCGCTGCAGACGACTGCCTCACGCCGCCACAGGTCGCGACGCTGGAGAGCCTGCGCGACGGCCTGCGCCTGCCCTATGCGCTGGCCTGGGGGGCGGACAGCTATCGCGGCTACAACGTCTTCCAGGGTACGCGCTTCACGAGCATGCTGGGCCTCGCGCATTCGCCGCAGCGGTTGCCTCAACCGGGGTTCGTCACCAATGGCTACCTGTACGCGCAGGGCGACGCGTACCTCAAGTATTTCATCACGCACGACCCGACGTTCGATGCGACGAATTTCGACGTGATGCATCCCGGCCGCTACCGGGAACAGCTTTTCACGCTGTCGGCCACGATCGGCGCGATGAATCCGGACGTCTCGCGCTACCTCGCGCGCGGCGGCAAACTCATCACCTTGCAGGGACTCGCCGACGAGGTAATCAGCCCGAACCAGACGATCGCGTATTACCAGGCGTTGATCGGGCGTTACGGCGAAGCGCGCGTGGACAGTTTCATGCGCCTCTACATGGTGCCGGGTTACCAGCACGGCAATGGCGCGTTCATTCCCTCGGTGGATCTGCTCGGCGCGCTCGACGACTGGGTCACGCACGGCAGCGCGCCGGAAACGCTGTTCGCGACCGACATTGCGCAAGCCACGAACGGCCGCACGCGGCCACTGTGCCGTTACCCGGCATTCCCGCGCTATTTAGGCAAGGGCGACGCGAATCTCGCGGCCAATTTCACGTGCGTGATGCCGTAGCGAGAAACACGCAACGGCGCACAACGGCCCACACTACGCGTTCTGCTCCCGGCGCGCGGCACGTTGCGGCAGCACCACGATGCAGCCGACGATAAAGATCATCAGCAGCACGGATGCATAAAGCCGGCTGAACTGCAGGCCGCCATCGGCTAGCGGCTTGTCGAGCAGGTCGCCCAGCGTCGCGCCGAGCGGACGCGTGAGCACGAACGCGAACCAGAAGAGCGCCGTGCGCGAAACGCGCGGCCACAACCACATCAGGCCCACGATCACGAGGCTCGCGCCAAAGATCGCGGCGCCGACTTCGTAGCCCACACCGAGGCCGCCACGGTCCTCGCCCGCCACCCAGTCGCCCAGCGCCGTGCCGAGCGTTTGCGAAAACAGGATCGTAATCCAGTAAAACCACTCGACGCGCGGCGTCGCGACGCTCTCGATCGACACGGAGCCTTCTACGCGATACCAGATCGCGAGGCTCGCCACGAGCAGCAGCAGAATGATCGACACGCCGCCGGGATAGCCCACGCCGAGCGAACGGTCGCAGAAGTCGGCGAGCGTCGTGCCGAGCGTGGTCGTGGCGACGATGGTCGCCCAATAGAGCCACGGATAGAAGCGCTGTGCGCGGATCTGCGCCGACACCAGCACGACGAAGCACGCGAAGAAAATCAGCGTGCCGGCCAGGTAGCCCAGATTCAGCGACATCGTCACCCAGTCGCCGCCGGTTTCGCCGAGCGTGGTGCAAGCAATCTTGATGATCCAGAAGCCGAATGTCACGGCGGGAACCTTGCTGAGCGCTTCTTCGACGAAACTTCGAGTGACGGTAGACATGAATACTCCTTGCGCCGCATGAGGGGCGGAACGATATAGCCTCGGACTATATGCTGCCGTTGCTTAACTAAGCCTTAACTACGACTCAATATGCGCAAGGCGCGCACCATGGCTTGCGCATAAGCAAGTTCTAAGGTTCGCTGCGTAGTCTGCTGGCATGCGTCGTGATAATCGGACGGCGCAATGTTGAATGAGCGGTTGCACAAACGGGTTTTGAAAATTCCGTCCATTCTTCAGTAATCCAAATCTTTTTTTACCGTCTGGAGTCAGCATCATGAAACTTGCCATTGCTTCCGCCATTCTCTCGCTCGGCGTTGTCCTGTCCCCCGTCGCCTTCGCACAGGGTGGCGACTATCCGATACAACGCCCGCAGATCCAGCAACAGACCGCTCCGCAGCACGCCAACACGCAACGCACCGACGACTCCGGCTACGGCACGGAAAGTTCAGGCACCTCGAACGCCTCTCTCGCGCAAACCTCGCGCCATGCCGCACTCATGTCACACGAAGATCGCAACGATCTGTTCACGCATCATTGATGCGTGAACAGACCGCCACGATGGCCTGAAGCGCGGCGCACTCGCGTTTTTCACACTCCGCCGCGCCGCTTGTCCCGCGCCAGTTCGTTCGGCGGCAAGCTGTCGCTTTCCTGCAGAGGTTCACCGGCAAGCCGGCGCTTGCCGGCCTGATCGCTGGCGTTATTTGGCCTGTCTCCTTCAACATCGTATTCGGCGGCGATCTGTTTCTCTGCGCGGCTCCAGTATTCGTCCGCCCGTCCTTCGGGCGCGCCGTCGTCTTGCCAAAGTTGATAGGCGCGTTTGCGGATGCGCTCTTCCCGTTCGTCATTCATGGTCGTTCCTCCGATGTGCGCGCACGAGCGGCGTCGCAACCGGCTAGCCCCGGCTGCGATTGGCGCGCTGCCTGTGCAACGAGCAAACACAGTGCCCGTTGCGTGCATCATACTCACGCCACCATCGTCGAATCCCTGTTGAGGAAGATCGTTCATGACCGGCACGAGCACGCTACGGCGCGACGGGCGATCACAGCTATTTCGGCTATCTGGAAGTCGACGACGTGAACGCGCAGCACGAAGAAATCGCGCAGAAAGAGGCCATCGGCCTGCAGCCGCCGGGCGACCGACCGTACAGGATGCGCGAATGCACCGTGGCCAAGCCGGAAGGCCACCGGTTCGTCGTGGGTCAGTCCATTGACTGAGCCACGCACGATGGCAGGCGTTTCATAACATCCGCACGTTCACTCAACGCGACAGGGCGAAACCCATGCGCGCAGCCCAGCGGTGCTGGTTGTAATCGAGAAGATCCTCGCCATAGCCGTTGAAATAGCCGATCCAGAAGTACCCGCCCCAGGCATTGCCGAACAGCTTGGCAAGCGGGTATGTGAATTGCGCATCGACGCTGCCGTACCACGATTTCGTGCCCTTTCTCAGCGTAGTGGCGAGTTGCCAGCCATCCGGGCTGCCGTACTTGATCAGCAAGTCGACGTAGCCGCGATAGTCGGCAATATTCGAGTTTTCCCCTGCGATGTGCGTGTACCCATAGATCTTCGGCGCGATGGTCAGGTGGTTCGCATTGATATCGCCGAAGTCCCAGATCGGCTTCAGGTAGAAATAATCGAGGCCGCGCGACTCCGGTCCGTCTTCGCCGTTCGAATCGTGCTCGTAGCCCACTTCGATCCCCATGCGGGTGAACCATTTCGACCGCCACCCGGTGTCCTCGAGGTAATAGAACAGCGCTGGCATGTAGCTCGTATCGCGGAACGGCGCGGAATACTCGTTGATGTCCCACAGTGAGGTTTGCGTATACGCGAAATAAAGGTTGTCGACGAAACCTCGCGAGCGCGGGTCATCCGGCAGTACAAAGCGGAATTTGAAGCTGACCTGGAATTTCGCGAGATCCGAGTCGTTGGAGGCAAAGCCGTCCGCGAAATAGTTCGGCTGGTAAAACGAGAAGCGGCCCAAGATCATGGTGGTCAGATCGGGCACGAGCGAATTCGAAGGCTTCACTGTGGAGGGCGGCATTTGCGAGGCGAGCGACGCGTTGCCCGCCATCGGCCCTTCGGCTGGCACGATGGCGAGCGGGGTCGATGCGGGCGCAACCGCTGCCGTCGCTGGCGCCGCCGGTGCCGATGCTGGTGCCGGTGCGGCCGCATTCGCCGTGGCCTCGCGCGGCTTGCGCGTGAGAATAACGACCGAAGGCGACACGTCCACGCCTGGCACGTCCACTCTCACGGCGCCGCGCGCCCACTCGGGCCACGGCGCGCTATAGCTCACCGCCTTCATTTCGCCGGCTGCGAGCCGCACGTGCTCGGGCGCGCCAGCATCGCGCGTGAGCAGCACCGCTCGCGGCAATTGCTCGCCATTGGTGAGCGCAATGCTCAACGTGCGCGGCACGTCGACCGAGGTGCCGGAGGGCGCATCGCCGGTATAGACGATCGTCACCACGAGCGGCTCGTCGGACCTGGCTTCGCGCGGCGGCCGCGTGATGGACACAGCGGCGTGGCTCGCCGGCACATAGCCCGCGAGCGTGGCCGCGGCCAGCGCGAGGCACCCCAGCCTTCCCCATGGCTGCCGGACGCGCTGTACGGAACGGAAAGCGGATTCCCTGCAAATTGCCATTCGATTCGCCACGTTGCCTCCTTGTATCGGCAGAACGATTCGCCGCGCAGCGAATCCAGTCGATGCTGTTCTACGAGTGAAGCGTGGTGCTTTCGGGAATCGTGCCCTATTCCCTTGTGTTACAGACAGGCCGCCAAAATTGAATTGTTTGCCTGCGCTGCTATGATCGAAAAGGTTCGTTCCGGGTCGCCGGCAATGACCAGCGAACGCTTTTTGCGAGGACTGACAATGAAACCTGTCCTGCTTGCACTAGCCCTGCTCGGCGCTTCCACATGCTGGGCGCAGGCCAGCGCTCCGGCTGCATCGTCGCATCAGCATCACACTGAAACCGTCGACGACCGCGTGAAAGAATTGCATGCCGAACTGAAGATTACTCCCGCCGAAGAGGACAAGTGGGCGAAAGTGGCCGACGTCATGCGTAATAACGCCAAAACGGTCGACGATCTAATCCAGCAGCGGCACGATAACGCGCAGCAGCAAACCGCGGTGGAGAACCTTCAATCGTGGAATGAGATCGCCCAGGCGAATGCCGATGGCAGCAAGGCGATGCTCGATGCCTTCTCGGCGCTATACGCGGACATGCCCGATGCGCAGAAGAAGCTTGCGGACGCCGCTTTCCGACCCGAGCAAGCGCACACGAAATAACCAGCCGCGAGCGCCGGCAATGCGCGCTCGCGACGGAGGATCGACGATGAAACTCCGTGTGTTGAAGTTTGCATTCCTTTGTATCGCGCCAACGCTGTGCGCGATGCAAACCGCACAGGCGCGCGTGAACGTCAATGTGGGCGTGGGCATCGGTATTCCGGGGGCGTTCTACGCGCCGCCGCCGCCCGTTGTCTTCATGCATCCCGCGCCCATGTGGCCGCCGCCGGTCGTGTATTCGCGCCACGGCTTTTCTCCGTGGCACCATCCCCCGCATTTCAGGGGCCCGAGACACGTCCGGCATCCGGGCTGGGGACCGCCGCCGCCGCGCTGGCGCTAGAGGCGGACGTGCAGTAATTTTCGGTAAACAAAAAAACCACGGCTAGCGATAGCCGTGGCTCAACTTGCGTCTCAAGCCTGCATCAGGCGCCGAGCGCGGGATCGCTATAGCTCGGGCGCCCCGTTTCGACGTGGCCCGCAATGCGGCGCACGAAGGTCGCATCGCTATCGACCGTAATCGTCAGGTCGTACCAGCCGTACGCGTTGCGCAGGTCGAGATAGAGCGGCTCGGTGTCGCCGCCGGGCACGGTGCGTTGGATCTTCGCACCCGGGTCATACGCGTTGACGATCGTGAACTGGCAACGCGCGCCGCCCTTGTTTTCCAGGCGCAGTTGCAGGTTGCCGTTCGCCACATCGTAGCCCTCGGACACTTCGGGGCGCGCCGTTTCTTTGCCGCCCAGCCAGCCCAACCCGCCCGGCTTGACCTGCGTGCCCGCGAAGCGGCGCAGAAAGCCGTTCGGTCCATGCACGCTGAAGTCGTACGCGCCGCTCGCGCCAATCGCGAACTTGTCCTCCAGATGCTTGCCCGCTTCGACCGTATAGGTGCGCGGCGCGTCGGTGCTGCCCGCCGTATAGACGAGAAATACCGCGCCGGCACGGCCCGAATTGACGAAGCGCGCCGCAACGTCGCCCGAGCCGGCGTTCGCATCGAGGCGCACGAACAACTCATACGGCAGCGCGCGCGCGTTGCGCACGCCCGCCTCCTGCTTCGGCACGCTGCCCACGACCGGCGGGACCGGCACGTAGTCGGGGTGACGCAGCTTGTCGGGCGGGGCATAGCCCGTCGTGGAAGGCAGCGCGGGAATCGCCGCGTTAGGCGTGGCGAAGTTGAATGCCGACGTGAGGTCGCCGCACACGGCGCGGCGCCACGGCGTGATATTCGGCTCGCGCAGATCGTGATGCAGACCGAAGCGCTTCTCGATGAAGCGGATCACAGAGGTATGGTCGAACGTTTCCGAGCACACCCAGCCGCCGCGCGACCACGGCGAGACCACGAGCATCGGCACGCGCGGCCCGAGGCCATACGGCCCCGAGGCGTACTTGCTGCTGCCCGGAAAAATTTCGTTAGTGGTGTCGACGGTCGAGAGGCCGTTCGCGCTCGAAGCCGGCGGAAACGGAGGCGCGAGGTGATCGAAGAAGCCGTCGTTCTCGTCGTAGTTCACGAGCAGCACGGTCTTGCTCCACAGGTCCGGGTTCGACGTGAGAATCTGCAGCACCTGGTCGACGTACCACGCGCCGTAGTTCGCGGGCCAGTTCGGATGTTCCGAATACGCTTCGGGCGCAACGATCCACGAGACCTGCGGCAGTGCGTTGTTCGCCACGTCCTGCTTCAGCACATCGAAATAGCCGCCGCCGGCGAGCACGTTCGTGCCCGTGCGGGCGCGGTCATACAGCGGATTGCCGGGCTGTGCGTTCTGGTACTGATGGAAGTACAGCAGCGAGTTGTCGCCGTAATTGCCGATGTACGCGTTGTCGCCCGTCCAGCCCCATGAGCCCTTGGCGTCGAGGCCTTCGCCCACGTCCTGATAGATCTTCCACGTAATCCCCGCGCTTTGCAGCACTTCGGGATACGTGGACCAGCCATAGCCCGCTTCCGCGTTGTCGATCACCGGGCCGCCGCCGCTGCCGTCGTTGCCCACCCAGCCGGTCCACATGTAGTAGCGGTTCGGGTCGGTCGCGGTCATCGTCGAGCAGTGGTACGCGTCGCAAATCGTGAAGGCGTCGGCGAGCTGGTAGTGAAACGGGATGTCGTCGCGCGTGAGGTACGCCATCGTCGTCGTGCCCTTGGCGGGCACCCACTGGTCGTAGCGGCCGCCGTTCCAGGCCGCGTGCGTCGTGGTCCAGTCGTGCGGCAGATCCTGGATGAACTGCAGGCCCAGGTTGGCCGCCGTGGGATGGAACGGCAGCACTTCGCCCGCACCGGCTGCGAGCGGCTGGTTCCATACAGGCTTGCCGGTGGGCAGCGTGATCGTGCGCGTGTCGCCGAAGCCGCGCACCCCGCGCAGCGTGCCGAAGTAATGGTCGAACGAACGGTTCTCCTGCATGAGGATCACGATGTGCTCGACATCGCGGAGGCTCCCCGTGCGATTGTTCGCGGGAATCGCGAGCGCGTTGCGGATGCCCTGCGGCAGCATCGTCAGGGCGGTGGCCGAACCGGCGCTCATCGCGGCGGTGCGGAGAAAGTCACGGCGGCTTCTCGATGTCATCTTGTGGTTTCCATCTTCAGGTTGAGAAAGGCACGCACGGCACGCCGCCTTGACGGGCGGCAGGCGGCAAGGCCGCGCGGCCGGGTACGTCAATCGGCGGTGTGAATGACAGGTGTGACAAGCGGTTCGATTTGCGCAGACTGCTCGTCTTGCGCGCTCCCGCCAGCGGGTGGCCTGGCCGGCGAACGTACGGCGTTCGCGGGCAAGGCTACGCCTGCGTTTGCCGCATGGTTTGCACTATCCGGGAGATTCGCTGCAGGCGCGTCCGACGCCAGCGTGAATGCGTTGGCAAGCTGCGGGCTTTGCGAATGGCTGCCTGGCTGCGCTTGCGCGAGTTCGCGTGCGGCGTTCGCAGTGAGCGCGGCGCGCGTGTCGCTATCGCGTGCGCTGCATGCGCTTAGCGTCGCGAGCGCAGCTGCGCATGCAAGCAGCATGGCGGGCGCACGCATTGTGGTGAATGCAGCGGGCAGGCTCAAACGTTTGCGCGACGCGCCTGGCAAAAGCAAGCGCGCCGGCGCGGATTCGACCGTCATCGAAGTCTCCGTCCAGATAGAGGCACAACAACGGCTCGAGGAGCGGCCCGAGCGGGGCCTCGCGCATCACTCACGCAACAGCGCAGGCAGCGGCAAGGCAACGCCGAAGCATAGCGAAGCCGCTTTTAAGTTTTGTGACGGTGCGTGAGGCCGCTCGAATGGCGGCGCAGGCGGATTAGTCTCGCGCGTTGCGGATCTGCAGTTCCGCGTATCCGGTCGACGAATCGAGTTCGCGCGAGAAGCGGTGGCCGGGCAACAGCACCAGCAGCAGTTCGGCCGTGGTGCGTATCGTGCAGCCGTGCGCGACGTGGCCACCGAACACGCGGCCTTGCGCGTCGGATACGGACATGTGCAGATGCGCGCCATCGGGCGATACGGAGCCCGCGAGCGTGAGGATTTCGAGGTCGCCGCGCAATTCGGTCGGCGTTTCGATCCCAGCGAATCGCAACTGCGCGACGCTCAAGCTGCCGATGCCCTGGATGACGAACGCCGCATGCGAGGCGTGCTGGCTTAGCAGGCCTTCGATCGCGGCGCGCAGATCGTCGCCGGGAGACAGCCGTACGGGATGGATTTGCATGCTGGGCTCGGGGTTGCCGCCAGTTTGTCGCATTCGGCACAGGTTAGGCCGGGTCAGCGAATGAGGCAAGTCGCATGATGTGCAACGGCCCGCTCAAAGCGGGCCGCATTTGCACTCGCACCTTCAATCGCCGATCACTGATGCGCGTAGATCGGACCCAGGCCGGGAATGTCGTGAGGCGCCGAAGCCACAGCCGCACCCGCTGCCGACGAACCATTCGCCACGCCGCCGAACGCCGATGCCACCGCGCCGTTCTGCGCACTCACCTTCGCTTCGGCCGCCTCGATGTGCTGCGGATAGTCGTTGTAGTCGGCGGCCGGGTTATAGCCCGCCTTTTCGAGTTGCACCAGTTCGGCGCGGACCTGAGCGCGCGTGAGCGGCTCGGCCGACTGCGCGAAGGAGACAACGGGAACAGCGACCACAGCGGCAACGATCAGCGACTTGATGAGTTTCATGGTATCCACCTGTAAGCAATGAGTTGGTTCGGTCCACGTTCGCGTGGCGCGTGCGTCCAGTCTTTTCGATGTCTGCCTGGCGACGTCGCTGACTGGCATGGGTGTATTTGAACGCCCGCATGTATCCCGCTTGTTTCCACGAACCCCTGCTTTTGCAATCCTCCTTGTCCATTGCCGCGGTGGATACACAACGATACGAAAACCCCGCCGTTATGCCGCCCTACTCCCGCATCTCGCTCAGCGACACGCCGTTCGGGCGCAGACGCAAGCGCGTATCGATGCGCTGCCACGGCAAATCGGCAGGGTCGGCCGCCATGGGGCCAGGCGCCTTCGCCACGAGATGCGCGGAGGCGATGGCGTCGAAATCGGCGCGATAGTGGACCGAACTCTTGTTGACGAGAATCTTCATACGCTCCGGCTCGATACCCGCCGCGCGATACAGATTACGGTCGAATATCTGCATCTTCACCGAGCTGACCGCGATCCTCACGCCGTCGATGCGCAGGCACGCCACCGGCCCGATCTCGGTCCACATGCCGTTCATCATCGGGCCGTCGAAGCGCACCCGCCCATCGGCGAGATGCTCCACGACGAAGCGCCCGGCGAGCGGCGCGTCGCCGGGCACGCCCGTGCCTCCCGCGAGCGCCAGTTCGATCGTCGCGCCCACGCCCGCCTCGTGCGCCTTGGCCGCCGCCTGCGGGTCCCAGATCAGGCCTACGGCCGCGTCGCGCGCGCCCTGGCGCAGCAGCGCACGCACGAGGCCCATGGTGTTCGAGTCGCCGCCCACGCCCGGGTTGTCCTGCGTGTCGGCGATGACGACCGGCTGCGTGGCGTGCTCGGCCAGACGCATGGCTTCGCGCACGGCGGCATCGGGGTCGAGAAAGCGCACTTCCCAGTCTCGCTCCTGCGCCACGATGGCCGAAGCCAGCGTGTTCACCGCCGTCACCACGGCGGCTTCGTCGAAGCCGTAACCCCACACGGCCGCGCCGCATTCGGGGAAATCGGAGGCCGGAAAACCCGGCGCGAACGAAAGCGATACGACCGAATCGTCCTCCAGCTGCGCGAGATGCGCATACGTGCCGCGCGCCGGCTCCGCGAGCGTGCACATGCCGTTCACGGGAATCAGGAACGGAATGCGGCGCACGTAGCGCTTGAGCCTGCGCTCGGGTTGCGCCACGAGGCGCATGAGGATGTGCGCGGCGCGCGCGCCGGTTTCGGCCATGTCGACGTGCGGATAGGTGCGATACGCGACCATGGCGTCGGCGTGCGTGAACATCTGCTCGGTCACGTTGGCGTGCAGATCGAGCGAGACCACCAAGGGCAGGTCGCTACCCACGACGGCCCGCACACGCGCGAGCAGCGCGCCTTCGCCGTCGTCCAGATGCTCGGTGACCATCGCGCCGTGCAGGTCGAGATAGATCGCGTCGAAGCCGCCGCGCCGCACGGCATCGACGATTTCGCCGGCAATGCGCTCGAATGCCTCTTCGGTCACGTGTGCGGAGGCGCTTGCCCCCGCCCAGATGACCGGCATGAGCGTGTGGCCCGCCGCTTCCGCCGCCTGGATGAAGCCGCCAGCGGGCACGTTTACGTCGCGCAGCGAGAGCACGTCGGCGCCGCGCGTGAGCGGTGGAAAGCCCTCCCCCTGAACGAAACTTTGATAGCTGGCTTTCGTTGGGGCGAACGTATTGGTTTCGTGCTGGAAGCCCGCGATGAGAATCTTCATTTTTCCTTTACCTCAGTTGCATAGGATGACTTAGCAAACCGGCTACGTGCGTTCAGTGCTTCGCGCTCGCGAGCCGGACGGAAAAGATCAGCAGCGCGCCGACGAGCGACACGCCCGCCATGGCGAGCAGCGCTGGCTGCAAACTGCCCGCCGCCGTCTTGATCCAGCCGATCGCCGCAGGCCCCCAGAATCCGCCGGAAAGCCCGATGGTGTTGATGAGCGCAATGCCGCCCGCAGCAGCCGGCCCCTTGATGTACTCGGGCGGAATCGCCCAAAAGACCGTGTAGGCCATCCACAGCGCCATCGTCACGAGCGTGAGCAGCGCAAGCGTGGGCGCCAGATGATTGCCGGTGGCCGCGCACAGCGCAAACAGCAGCGCGGCGGCCGCTGCGGGCACCGCGCAGTGAAAACGCCGCTCGCCGAGCCGGTCGGAACGGCGGCCCATATAGAGCATGCCCACCGCCGCCGCGACATACGGGATGGACGTGTACCAGCCCAGCGTGATCAGATTGCTCACGCCTTGCGCCTTGAGAATGGCGGGCAGCCAGAAGCTGATGGCGTAAATCGACGCAATGATGCAGAAGTACGCGAATGCCAGCACATAGACCTTGCGATCGCGCAGCACGCTTCTAAACGAAGTCGCGTGCGCCTCGGGCGCGCCGACATCGGCCTCGATCTGGCGCTTTTCGTCGTCGCTCAGCCAGGCGGCGTCGGCCGGGCGGTCGGGCAGATAGAGGAAGGTCGCAATGCCGAGCACGATGCACGGCAAGCCTTCCACGAGAAACATCCATTGCCAGCCTGCGAGCCCCGCCTTCCCCGCCAGCGTACTCATGATGGCCGCCGAAACGGGCCCGCCGACAATGCCGCCAATCGGACCGGCGAGGAACACCATCGCAATGGCGCGCGCCATGCGCGAGGGACCATACCAGCGCGAAAGATAGAAGATCATGCCCGGCGCGAAACCGGCCTCGAACACGCCTAGCAAAAAGCGCATGGCGTAGAACGCGGGAACGCTGCGCACGAACAGCATGCACGCCGACGTGATGCCCCACAGCACGAGAATGCGCCCGAAGGTCTTGCGCGCGCCGATTTTGGGCAGCAACAGGTTGCTCGGCAATTCGAACAGCACATATCCGATGAAGAAAATGCCCGCACCCACGCCATAGGCGGCATCGGAGAAGCCGAGGTCGGTCTGCATCTGCAGCTTTGCGAATCCGACGTTCACGCGGTCGAGGTAAGCAAACAAGTAGCAGATCAGCAGAAACGGCAGCAATCGCGCGTTGATCCTGCTGTAGAGCGCGGAAGCGTCAAGGCTTCTCGGGCGGGGAAGAATGGCGGCCATGTCCTGTCTCCTGGTGGTGGGCGTCGTGCGCAATACCATCCTGGCCAGGGCATAATTCGCCAGCAAGAGCAACAAAGTTCACACATCGTTCTTTTTCAGGCAACAGTCCCCTTACTTTACCTATGCGAACGAGGGCGCGATGCGCGAGATCAATCAGCAGCGGCTACGTTATTTCCACGAGGTGCTCACGCACGGCACGATCCGCGGCGCCGCGGACAGCCTGAACACCTCGCCCTCGGTCATCACGCGGCAAATCAAGCTGCTGGAGGACGAACTGGGCGCGCAACTGTTCGAGCGCCAGGCGCGCGGCGTGAAGCCCACCGAGGCGGCGGCGCATCTGCTGGAGTTCTGGCGCGGCTATCGCGCGCAGCAGGAGAAGTTCGAGGACCAGTTGCACGCGTTGCGCGGGCTCCAGCAAGGCCGCGTGGATCTGGCCGTGAGCGAAGGCTACGTGGATGCGCTCGTTGCCGAGGTCATCACGCCGTTCTGCGCGCGCTATCCGAAGCTCGATGTGAGCCTCACGATGCTGCCCGTGGACGACGTGCTGGGCGAGGTTGCTGAAAGCCGTGCGCATATCGGGCTTGCCTTCAACCCGCCGCCGCATGAGCGCATCGAATATCGCGCGAGTTCGGCGCAGCCCGTCGTGTTGCTCGTGCGCCGCGACCATCCGCTCGCGCTGCGCGGCACACCCGTCACGATCGACGACCTGCTGGCGTGGCCGCTCGCATTGATGCCCAGCACGTTCGGCATCGGGCATCTCGCGAAAATGCTGGCATTCGCGGAGAACGTCGAGATACGCGCGACGCTCACCACGAATTCGCTTACCGCCCTCAAGCGTTTTGTCGCCGCCGAAAATTTCGCGACGCTGATTGGCGAGTTCGCCGCCTCGCGCGAGATCGAAGCGGGCGAGCTCGTGACCTTGCCGATCGATCATGCGCTCTTTCAAGGCACGAAAGCGCGCGTGCTCGTGAAGTCGGGGCGGCCGCTGGTAGCGGCCGCGCATGAGTTGCTTGAGTGGATCCTGCGACGGATGACGATGTTTCAGGCGGCGGCGTAGAGCGAGCCCACGTCGGCCCCGTTATGCTCGCGGCCCCGCGCCCTCACCCAAACCGCACGCAATACACCGGCGGCAAGTGCGCCGAAACGAGCCGCCAGTGTTCGCCGCCGTCGTCCGAAGTCCATAGCGCGCCCGTGGTCGACCCCATCGCAAGCCGCTCGCCGGAGTCGTCGATGTCGAGCCCATGCCGGTACACGATGTCGTACGCGGGCGCAGCCGGCAGCCCGCTCGAGAATTGTTCGAACGTGCGCCCGCCATCGCGCGTGCGCGTCACGACGAACTGGCCATCTACGGGAACGCGATACTGGTCTTTTTGAGCCGGCACGAACCACGCCGTGTCGGGCTCGCGCGGATGCACCACGACCGCGAAGCCGAAGCTCGACGGCTGCGCTTCGATACGCCGCCAGTGCGCCGCGCCATCGGTCGAGCGGAAGATCGCGCAGTGATGCTGCGTCCACAGCACGTCCGGATTCGCCGCGCATTGCACCACACGGTGCGGGTCCTGCGCGTTGGGCTCGCCGCGGCGTTCGGGCGGCATGTAGTCGGCTTCCATGCCCTCGGCGGTGAGGCGCCAGGTCGCGCCGCCATCGCCCGTTTGCCAGACGCCGCCACACGACACGCCCACCGTGACGTGCTGGCTGTCGCGCGGATCGACCATGACCGAGTGGATGCCCGGCGCGTCGTAGCCGCCGCCCGCCCATTCGCGCCGCTCCGGGCGGTCCCATAACGGGCGGTTCAGTTCCCAGGTGTCGCCGCCGTCGGCGGAACGGAACAGGCCGCCCGGTATCGTGCCCGCCCACAGCACGCCAGGCTCGTCCGCGCCGCCGGGCTCGAGCGACCAGATCTGTTGCAGCGACCACGGCGCGGGCAAACGCCCCAATGCGTCTGGTTCGTTGACCTGAATGTCCCCGGCAGGCTGGGGCGGATAGACGGGCACCGCGCACTCCTCCCAGTCCGCCCTGCCCGCGCGCCTGCGATGCAGTTTCACGCCGAAGTGGCCGAGATTGAGCGCGGCATAGAGCGACCCGTCGCGCGCGTCGCGCATCGCCATGCTCACCGGCTCGCCGAAGAACTCGGGTTCGCCGATTGTCCAGCCGCCCTCTCCATCGGCTTGCATAACGAACAGCCCCTTGCGGGTTGCGACTAGCAATCGATCGCTCATCTCGCGTGCCCTCTGGTCATCCACCCGACAGCGCCTGCACGACATACACCCGACTCGCATCGCCAAGCACATCGCTCAGATGCTCGCGATCGCGTAGCCGCACGCCGTCCACGAACACCGCCAGATGCTTTCGCAGCGCGCCCTGATCGTCGAGGATATAGCCGCGCAATCGCGGCTGTTCGGCAAACACGGCATCGAACGCTTCGCGCAGCGTGCGCGCGTCGATCTCGCGCTCGGGCGTCGCGACGTGCCGCTGAATGGAAGCTGCGAAGAAGAGGTGCGCCATGGCGGGCCGGCGGCGCGGAAGTGGCCGCGTCCGCTGGTTCTGTAGTGTAGGTCATCCGCCATGAGCTTCGAGGCGTTGCCGTTGCCGTCGCCCGAAGCCCCTTTCCCGCGATGCAGCGCAGCACACGCGCCCGAGCCCGCCGGTTGCAATACCCGTCGTTACGGCGCGCTGCCTTCCGGTTTGGATTTGGCGTGCAGGCAAGGTGCCGGCAAGCGCATGCGATACAGGGAAATCGCCTGGATCGTGAGCACGCAAAGAATCGCAGTGCCGTAGGCGGCCAGCAGGTTCCAGTGCGTGAGCGAGAGGCTCAGCACGAAGAAGAACGAGGCGAAGCCCAGCAGTCCCGTGGTCATGCCGCGCATCAGTTGCTGCGCCGCTTCATGGCCGATCATGCGGTGCGCGAACACGGCGAGGATGATCGCCATGAACGGCAGCGACGCGAGCACGCCGCTCGCCTCGGGGCCGACGTAAGGCGCGATCAGCGTCACGCTCACCACGAGACCGGCAATGAGCATCATGCGCGAAGGCAAATCCCACCACGGCGGCGTGAGCCGCGCGGTTCTTGCCGGCTTGTTGGGGATGAGGTTCAGCGCAAGCGCAATGGCCAGAATGGCGAAGAGATAAAGACCGTGGGCCGGCAGTTCGCTCCATTGCAGCACGAGGGCCACGAGGGCAAACGTCGCGCCGCCCGCCGCGAGGGCCACCTTCCACCCGCGCGCGGCAACCTTGCAATAGGCAACGCAGAACGCCGCCTGAGCAGCCGTTGCGACGAGCGAGCCCGACGTCGCTTGCGCCGCAAACGCCGGTCCGTGCTCCAGCGCGAGAAAAACCGAAACCGGCCCCGAGGTGAGCGGCAGCCCCACGAGCAACCCGCCAACCGCTTCGCCCCAGCGGCGAGCGGCAAGACTGGCGGCCAACAGCAACAACGGCGTAACGACGAGCTTGAAAAGCAGAAGATCCATGATGAGCGACGCAAAGCGGAGAATGCCAACCTTCAGGAATGCGCGGCCGGGGTAGCACGAGTTCGCTTACGTCCGGCGGCTTTGCGCCCATATTGAAGGGCGCCAACGTGGCTGACAAACCATTTGTCGTCATATAATGCGTGAGCAAAACTCACACATACCGCACGCATCCCGCTCCATGTTCGACCGACTTCCCCCGCTGCAAACCCTGCGCGCTTTCGAAGCCACCGGGCGGCTGCTCAGCATGACGCTGGCGGCGCAGGAACTGCACGTCACGCATGGCGCCGTGAGCCGCCACATCAAGACGCTCGAAAGCCATCTGGGCGTGGCGCTGTTCCAGCGCCTCACGCGGCGCATCGTTCTGACCGAGGCGGGCGCCGAATTCCTGCTGGCCGTGAACCACGCGCTCGCTGAATTGACCAAGGAGTCCGAGCGCCTGCGCACGCACGACAGCGTCACGCGCCTGAAGATCAACGCCAGCGTGTCCTTCGCGAACCGCTGGCTCGCGCCGCGCCTCCATCGCCTCAAGGCCCGCCATCCGGAACTGGACGTGCACCTCGACGTGACCGACAAATACGTCGATCTCAACGACTCGGACGTCGATGTCGCGATTCGCTACGGCAGCGGGCGCTACCCGCGCGTGCTGGCCGAGCGTATTCTCGACGAGACCGTGACGCCAGTTTGCAGTGCTGATTATCGGGCGAAGATGGGCGGCATGGCCTCGGTTGAAAGCCTCGCGCGCTGCACCTTGCTGCACGAAGGCGGCATGCTCGCGAACTGGGAACAATGGCTGGCGCTGGCAGGCTTGAGCGGCGTGCGCAGCGATCGCGGCACGGCGTACAGCCATGGGAGTCTCGCCATCGAAGCGGCGATACGCGGCGAAGGCGTGGCGCTCGGGCGCAGCGTGATCGTGGCGGACGACATTGCGGCGGGTCGCCTGGTCGCGCCGTTTCCGCAGTTGCGTCTCGAGTCCGAGCGCGGCCATGACCTCGTCTATCGCATTGGCAGCCGCGACGATCCCAAAGTGCGCGCCGTGCGCGACTGGCTCGCCGACGAAATCTCGATCTTCCTGGCTGAGGCTGGCTAAAGCCAAACAGCGCTCCGGTCAGTAGCCGAGCGCCACCTTGGCGAGCATGCCGCACGCCACGCACACGAGGATGGCGGCAAAACCCATCTGCGTATGGCGCGCCGAGACGCGATGCGAAACGTGACGGCCCAGCATCATGCCCGCGACGGTCGCGACGCTGAACCAGAGCGTGAGGTCGAGCCGCAGCGGCACGCCGTGCAGCACTGTGGCCACCACACCGCCGGAGCCCACGAGCGCGATGACCATCAGCGACGTCGCAACGATGCCGTGCATGGAGATGTTGGTGAGCTTGCGCAGCATGGGCACGATGATGAAGCCGCCGCCCACGCCGAGCAGCCCCGTCATCAGGCCCGTCAACGCGCCGGTCGAGGCGAGCGCAAGCGCTGTGGTTCTCGACCAGACGAGGCGGCCCGTGTCGGGATTGATGCGACCCACGCAAAGCGGCGATGCTTCCTGCAGCGCGCGCTTTTTCCCGATGGTTTGGCGCAGCAGCCGCACGGCCACGAACAGCATCACGCCGGCGAAGAGCGCGAGCAGCAGGCGTTGCGGCATGGCTTGCGCGAGGCGCACGCCGAGCCACGTGGTCGGCACGCCCGCCAGCGCCATGCAGAACGCCGCGCGATAGCGCACGAGGCGCTTTCTGAACGCTTCGAGCGCGCCGATTCCCGCGCTGCTCGCCACGGCGATCAAGGCGACCGGCGTGGCCTGCTGCATGGGCCAGCCCATGCCCACCACGATGGCCGGCACGGCGAGAATGCCGCCGCCGGCGCCCGTGAGTCCCAGCAGCGCGCCGATCATGGCGCCGAGAATGAGTGAAACGATCATCGCGGGTCGATGGTCAGCGTGACGTTGAACGGCAAGGTCAAGCGGTCGCTTCGGTCGCCTCGGTCACCGCGGCCGGCAGGCACGGCGCCACCGCGCGGCGAATGCAGTCCACCGCGAAGTCGACGTCTTCCGGCTTCGTAAAGCGCCCGAAGCTCAAACGCACCGTGCGGTTCGCCGCTTCCTCGCCCACCCCGATGGCCGTGAGCACATGCGAAGGCGTGCCCGCAGCCGAGTTGCAGGCCGAGGTCGAGGAGATCGCGAGGTCGCCGGTCAGCAGAAAGGGGAAGAAGCCCGGCAGATCGATCGTGAGGCTCAGTGTGTGCGGAATGCGCTTCGCGCGCGCCGCATTGAGCGTGACGCCCGGCAGCGCGAGCACTTCGGCCAAAAGACGCTCGCCGAGCGCGGCAATGCGCTCGCTGTCCGCTTGCAGCGCCTCGCGCGCAATCACACACGCCACGCCCATGCCGACGATCTGGTGTGTGGCGAGCGTTCCCGAGCGCAAACCGCGCTCGTGACCGCCGCCGTGCATTTGCGGCGCGATGCGCTCGAACGCCTCGCGGCTCACGTAGATGGCGCCAATGCCCTTCGGCCCATACACCTTGTGCGCCGACATCGAGAGCAGGTCGATGCCCATCGCTTTCACGTCGATGGGCGTCTTGCCGAGCGCCTGCGCCGCATCGACGTGCAGCAGTGCGCCCGCGGCATGCACCACGCGCGCAATCGCCGCGACGTCGGTGAGCGTGCCCAGTTCGTTGTTGACCAGCATGAGCGAGACAAGCCCGGTGTCGGGCGTCAGCGCAGCGGCCACGGCTTCGGCCGTGATCTCGCCGTGCGCATTCGGTGCGAGGCGCGTGACGGCCATGCCGCGCGCTTCGAGGCTCGTCATTGTGTCGAGAATGGCCTTGTGCTCGAGCTGGCTCGTGATGAGGTGGCGCTTTTGCGTCGCGCGATCCGCATAGCCCTTGAGCGCGAGATTGTTCGACTCGGTCGCGCCGGAAGTCCAGACGATCTCTTCGGCATCGGCGCCGATCAGCGCCGCCACGTCCTTGCGCGCCTGCTCGACGAGCCGCCGCGCCCGCTGTCCCGCGCCATGCGAGCTGGACGCCGGATTGCCGAAATCGCCTTCCATACCCAGACAGCCGAACATCGCCTCGATCACCCGCGGGTCCGCCGGGGTGGTCGCGGCATAGTCAAAGTAATGCAAATCGCCCTTCTCGCTCATTTTCGTTTCTCGCACAACGGAATTTCGAAAATGCTACGCGTCGGGCACTAAAAAATGATTCCAAAATTAAGCGGATTCTCCAAAGCGAGGAGTATTCATTTCTACGCCATGAGTCTTTCGCGAAATGAAATTCTCGGCACGCCCCGGCCAAGCAGCTTTGTGGGCGTAAGGCCTCGTCACTCTTCGGGTGTTGCGATGTCCGCGCGGATCAGCTCGTCTGCGAGCGTGAGCGCCTGTTGCCGCGCCAGCGGACCCGTCGCGCAGGGCCCCGGACGCGGGCAGCCGTCGAACGGATAAATAAGCCGCCCATCGGTCTTGCGGCGAATCCGCAGCAATCCGTAGTAGCGGCCCGCGCCGTCGATCTGCTCGCCGCAGAAGACTTCGTAGTCTTGCGCAGTGGTCGGGCGGCGCATGGCCGGATTCGGCCTTTTCTCTGGCATGTCGGCACTCCGCGAATATTCAGTGCGAGATAGGCGGAGATCCAGCAAACGCCGCGCCCGGCACGCCACTGCCGTCGCGCGCCTGCTGCGCCCCCTCGATGCGGCGTTGCACGGAAATCGGCGATAACGGGCACAATACGCGCCTACGCCGCCGCGCCGGACGCTGCGTTCGTGATTCGAACGCGCTGTTGGAACATGCTTTGCTCGAACGCCCCCGCGCCGCCGCACCGCAATCCGCCCTTTTCACGCTGTCATGACTCACGATCTGCCCGAACGTCCAGCCATCGCCGCACGCCCGGCGAACTCGCCGCGCTTCCTGCTGTTCCTGATCTGCCTGTTCGCCTCCGCGGGACAGCTTGCCATCGACATTTATGTGCCCGCGCTGCCGGCCATGGCCCGCTACTTCGCGACCTCGCCGCAAGCGATCCAGTCGAGCGTGTCGGTCTATATGGCGGCGTACGCGCTCGGCCAGCTCATCTTCGGGCCGATCTCCGACGCCCTCGGACGCAAACCCGTGCTGGGCTTCGGCCTCGTCGTCTACACGATCGGCTGCCTGCTTTCGCTCGCCGCGCCGAACCTGGAAACGTTCGTGCTCGCACGCTGCCTGCAGGGCTTCGGCATTGCCGCCACCAACCTGCTCGCCAAGGCGATCATCACCGACACGTTCGTGGGCACCGCGCTCATGCACGCGTTCACCTATATGTCGATCACCTGGGGGCTCGCACCGATCGTCGCGCCCGTGATCGGCGCGCACTTGCAGGAATTGTTCGGCTGGAAGTCGTGCCTCGTGTTCCTGCTCGTCTATTCGCTGGTGATGTGGGCGCTCTTGTGGCGCTTTCGCGAGACCTTGCGGCAGCCGGTGCATCTGGAGCCGCGCACGCTCATCGCGAACGCGGGCAAGGTGCTCGCGAGCCCCGTGTTCCAGAGCTGCTTTCTCGCCCAGGGCCTGTGCTACAGCATCTTGCTGGTGTTCAACATCGTCGGGCCGTTCATGGTGCAGAACACGCTGCACAAGCCGCCTACGTTCTTCGGCTACCTCGCGCTCGGCATTGGCTTGATGTATTTCCTCGGCGGCCTCTCGAACCGGGTGCACGGCCCGCGCCTGCCCACTCCGGAACAACGGCTGCGCATTGGCGCGCGGGTGATGGCTGGGGCGTCGATCGTCATGCTCGTGCTCGCGCTCACGGTGGGCCTGCGCGTGTGGACGCTCGCCATTCCTGTGCTCGTGATGGGTCTGTGCGCGGGGGCGATGTACCCCACGCTGATGGCGAAGGGCAATTCGCTGTTCCCGCACATTGCGGGTTTGACGAGCGCGATTCTGGGCTGCGCGCTGCTGCTCGTTTCCTCGGCGATGATGGGGCTGGCCGGCTTTGTGTCGGTGCACGTGCTCACGCCGCTCGCGGTGTTCTTCGTGGTGCTCGCGTTCACCGTTGTATTGATGGTGACGAAGCTGCTGCGCCACCTCGCACAGAGTCAGGCGGCCGCTGCCGCGCTCGCGCAGCGCAGCGGCGAGGCGGCCTGAACCGCTGCCGCCGCGACTACCTGATCGCGCGCGCCACCTCCTGCAACTGCGTGAAGGCGCGGTAACGCGCCTCGTGCAGCGCTGCGATCTCGCCCGTGGCCGGTCCGTAGACCTTGCTGATCTGCGACATCGCGGCCATCGCCTCGCGCGCGTTTTCGTATAAGCCGCCTGCCACGGCGCCCAGCATCGCTGCGCCCAGCAATACGGGCTCGTCCGCGTGGGTGGCGAGCACCGGCTTACCCGTTGCGTCCGCAAGCAATTGGCGCACGAGGTCAAGCCTCCCCGCGCCGCCGCTGATCACGACCTGCTCGATCGGCGCGCCCGCCTGGGCCTGCACCTCGATAATCTGCCGCAGCCCATAGCCGATGCTGCAAATGCCCGCGACATAGAGCGCGACCAGGCTCTCCATGTCCGTCTCCATGCCGAGTCCCGCGATGACCGCCCGCGCGTGCGGATCGGCAAACGGCGCGCGGTTGCCGAGAAATTCCGGCACGACGTGCAGGCCCTGATCGTGCGCGAGGCGCACCGCGCCGGAGAGGCCGTCCGAAGCCTGGGCCGCCAGAGCGGCGAGCATCGTCGGCAGCGACTGGCCCTCGCTCGCCGCGCGGCTCGCGGCTTCCGTGCCAAGCGGATGCAGCGTGAGGAGGCGCTCGATCGCCGCGCCCGCCACCGACTGCCCACCCTCGTTGAGCCAGGCCTCGGGCACCATCGCCGAGTAGTACGGGCCCCACACACCCGGCACGAACACGGGGTCGCGCGTGGTCGTCATCGTGCATGACGAGGTGCCGAACACGTACGCGAGGCACGCCTCGGGCTGCCCTTGCGCGCCCACCGTGCCGATGCCGCCCGCGTGCGCGTCGATCACGCCGGTCGCCACCGGCGTGCCCGCGCGCAGGCCGAGCTGCGCGGCGGCCTGCGGCGTGAGCCCGTTGCCAAGCGGCGTGCCCGGCTCGACGATCGTCTGACCGATGCGCGCGAAGCCTTCGTCGGCGAGTACGCCCAGGCCCACGGTGCGGAAGTAACTCTCGTCCCAGCGCTGCTCGTGGGCGAGATAGGTCCACTTGCAGGTGACGGTACAGGTGGAGCGCGCCAGGTCGCCCGTGGCGCGCCACGTGAGGAAGTCGGTCAGGTCGAAGAACTGCCAGGCGGCGGCAAACACCTTCGGCCGGTTTTCGAGCAGCCACAGCAGCTTGGGCGTTTCCATCTCGGGCGAGATCTTGCCGCCCACGAAGCGCAGCACGTCGTGGCCCGTGGCGTTGATGCGCTCGGCCTGCTCCACGGCACGATGATCCATCCATACGATGATGTCGCGCTCCGCCACTTCAGACGGCCCGACGGGCAGCGGCTGGCCGCCCTCGCCCAGCACGACGAGCGAACAGGTGGCGTCGAAGCCGATGCCGGCGATCCGGTCCGGCGAGATCGCGGCCTGCGCCAGCGCTTCCTTCACGGCATGGCACACGGCGTTCCAGATCTGCGTGCTCGATTGCTCGACAATCGCGCCGCTCTCATGAAACACGGTGATGTCGTGTTTTGCCGACGCCACCATGCGTCCGGTGGAATCGAAAATACCGGCGCGGGCGCTGCCCGTGCCCACATCGACGCCGACGGTATGGCGCGCGCCGCCAGCCTGCTGATTTGAAGTCATGGCTCGTTGACTGTGGATTTACAGATCGACACTGTTAGGCAGGATCACGAGGTCGCGAATGGTGACATTGCGCGGCCGCGTGAGCATGAATACCACGGAATCGGCCACTTCCTTCGGCTGCATGAGACTGCCTTGGGCCAGCGCTTCGTCCATCTTCGCCTTGGGCCAGTCGTCTAGCAACGCCGTGACCACGGGGCCCGGCAGCACCGCACCCACGCGCACGCCGTGCTTCGCGACCTGGCGGCGCACGGTATGCGCGAAGGCCTGCACCGCGAACTTCGAAGCCGTATAAATGGGCTCCCACACCACCGGCACGACACCCGCCACCGAACTCGTGAAAATGATATCGCCTGACTTCTGCGCGATCATGTGCGGCAGCACCGCATGCACGGAGCGAAACGCGGCGTTGATGTTCAGGTTGAGCATGCGGTCCCACTCGTCGGGATTGCCGTTCGCCACCTCGCCGCCGATATAGGCGCCCGCATTGGCGTGAAAGATGTCGAGCCCGCCTGCGAGATCGAGAATTCTGGGCAACATGCCCGCATAGTCCGCCGGGTTGAGCAGATCCATCGCGAGCGGTAGCGCATTGGGGCCCAGCTCCGCGCAACATTTCGCGAGCCGGTCCTGCGCACGGTCGATCAGCACGACTTTCGCGCCTTCCTCCACGAACGCGCGCGCACACGCGAAGCCGATGCCGGACGCCGCGCCCGTAATGGCGGCGACCTTTCCCTTGATCGATTCAGACATGGGTGACTTTCTCCTTGAGTCGAGTTCCAGCGCCCTAAGTGCGGCCTTAAGCGCGGCCATGCGAAACGCGCGACTGGCGGGCGAGCGAGTCGACGATCACCGCAATGGCCAGCACAGCGCCGGTAATCATGAAGCGCAGCGACGACGACAGGTTCAGCAGCGTGAGGCCGCTCGCAATCGACTGGATCACGATAATGCCAAGCACTGCCGACCATGCGCTGCCGCGCCCGCCGAACAGGCTCGTGCCGCCGATCACGGCTGCCGCGATGGCGTTGAGGTTCACGTCGCCTGTGCCGGCCTGCTGGCTCGCCGAGGCGAGGCGCGCCGCAGTCAGCACGCCGCCAATGGCGGCGAGGCTCGCGCACAGCACGAAAGCGCTCGTATAGATCGCGCCGACCTTGATACCCGCACGCCTGGCAGCCTCATGATTGCCGCCCACGGCATGCATCGAGCGGCCCCAGCGCGTGCGCGTGAGCGCGTATTGCATGACGACCGCGAGCCCGAGAAAGAGGCCGAACATCAGCGGCACGCCGCGCCCGCGGTTCAGATAGGCCACGACGATTTCGAGGAACACGGTCAGCGCCACCGCACGTACGAGCAGGCTTGCCATCGACGGTGCGGAGAGCCTGGCCGCATGGCGGCGCGTGCGCGTGCGCATGCCGAGCAGCAGGAGCACGATACCCGGCAGCAACGCGATCCCATGCGAGACGATTGGCGGAATGACCATCAGCTGTCCGAAATTCACCATCGTCGAGCCGTAGGGCAAATTGATCGAACCCGTCGAACCGAGCACGTAGAGCTGCATGCCGAGAATGGCGAGCAGGCCCGCAAGCGTGGAAACGAAACTGGGCATGCCGATCCAGTTCAGCAGCAGCGCATACAGCGCGCCGATCACCGCGCCCACCGCAATGGCGGCGACGATGGCGAGCAGCACCGGCCAGCCGTCGTTGACCCACAGCGTGCCGACGAGCGCCGAAGCGAAGCCGCTCATCGAACCGACCGAGAGATCGATCTGCCCGAGCATCAACACGCAGACGATGCCCAGCGAAATCACGCCGACCGTCGAGCAGTCGAACAGCATGTTCACGAGGTTGTCGGCGGAGAGAAACACCGGGTTCAGGCTCGTGAACACCGTCCAGATGATGACGAGCCCTGCGATGACCGGCAGCGACCCCAGGTCGCCCGAACGCACGCGATCGACGAAGGCCGAAACGCTTTCGCCGATGCCGCTCGCATGCTTCACGCGCACGTCGCTGCGGTCGAGCAAGGTGGCGGGCTTGGAGGCGTCGTTGCTTTCAGGCTGCGGAGCGCCATGGATAGTCTTGCTCATGATCGTTCCTTTCATTGGACGTCCTGTTGCGCCTGGCGGCGGCCGGCGCGGCGCGACACCGCGTTTTCCGTTGCGCCGGTGATCGCCGCCACGAGTTCGGCATTGGACGAGTCGGGATAGAAGATCCCGTTGTTGCGGCCCAGACGCAGCACGACAATGCGGTCCGCCACCGCGCGCACGTCTTCCATGTTGTGGCTGATCATGATGACCGCGTGCCCGCGGTCGCGCACGCGCTCGATCAGGTTCAGCACCTCGGCCGTCTGCGCCACGCCGAGTGCGGCGGTGGGCTCGTCGAGCATGATGAGCTTCGGGTCGAGCAGCAGCGAGCGTGCGATCGCCACCGTCTGGCGCTGGCCGCCCGAGAGCGAGGCGACCACGTCGCGCACGCTGGGAATGCGCGCCGAAAGCTCGTTGAGCAGCGTCCAGGCCTTCACTTCCATCGTGACCTCGTCGAGCCGGTACGGGCTCAACTCGCGGCCAAGGAAGATGTTCGCCACGACGTCGAGGTTCTCGCACAGCGCGAGGTCCTGGAACACCGTCGCGATGCCCAGATCGAGCGCCGTGCCCGGATCGGACAGATTCACCGGCTGGCCGCGGAACGTGATCGTCCCGGCGCTCGGCTGGTGCACGCCCGCAAGAATCTTCACGAGCGTCGATTTGCCCGCGCCGTTGTCGCCAACGAGGGCGACCACCTCGCCCGCATGCACGTCGAGTTCGATATCCGTGAGCGCCGACACCGCGCCGAAGTGCTTCGAGATGCCGCGCAGGCTCAGCACCAGCTCGCCGGGCGCGCTGCGTGTCGTCGCGTGGTCCGTAGCGCGGTTCGTCAATTCGTCAGTCATGAAATGGGTACCTCTTCGTTACGCTCGGGGCCCGGCGCGTGCCGGGCCCGACCACCGCTATCAGCCGCCAATGCCGAGCTTCTTGCAGCCGTCGGCGTAACGGCCCGTGCACAGGTCCTTCGCGTTCGCGAAGCCCTTGTCCACCACTTCGGCCTTGATGTTCTGCTGCGTGATGACGGCCGGCTTGAAGAGTTGCGAGGGCGTCTTGAAGAGCGTCGTCTCGCCCTTCACGGGCTTGCCGTCGAGGAAGCCCACGGCCACCTTCGCCGCCGCGCCCGCCACGATCTCGCTCGGCTTGAGGATCGTGTTGTACTGGTCGCCCGCGATGATGAGCTGCAGGCCCGCAGTCGTCGCGTCGTTGCCCGTCACCGGCGGAACCGGGTTCACGCCCGCCGCCTTGAAGGCCGCGATGGTGCCGCCGGCCGTGCCGTCGTTGGCGGCCACGACGCCGACGATCTGCGGCCCGAAGCGCGTGATCTGCCCGCTCACCCACTGCTGCGCCTTCGGCGGCGCCCACTCGGGCGTGTCGAACTCGGAGAGCGTCTTGTAGCCGCTGCCCTGCAACCCTTCGTGAATGCCCTTCTTGATGAGCCCGGCGGCGGCGTCGGTCGGCGAGCCGTTCACTTCGAGCACGCCGCCCTTGCTCCCGGCAACGCCTGACGCCTTCAGGTGCTCGACGAGCGATTGTGCGATGGACTTGCCGATTTCCTCGTTGTCGAACGAGACGTAGTAGTCGGCGGGCGTGGAAGGCACGGGCCGGTCATACGCAATGACCTTGATGCCCTGGCTCTGCGCCATATGCACGAGCGAAGCCGCCGCCGTGGAATCCACCGGGTCGAGCACGATGACCTTCGCGCCCTGCGCGATCACCGAGTTGAACTGTTGCTGCTGCTGCGAAGCATCGGCGTTCGCATTCTGGTAGAGCACCTTGCAGTCGGGGCAGAGCTTGCTCATTTCGGCCTTGAAGCCGGGGAAGTCGTGCTGCTCGTAGCGCGTAGAGGCCTGGTCGGGCATCAGGAACGCGACCGTGCCGCTCGGCGCGGCATGCGCCGACGTGATGCCCGCGAGGGCGAGGCTGAGTGCGGCGGCGCCGATCAGTTGGGTGTGAACTCGGGTCATTGCGTGTCTCCGCTTTTTGGTTGAATGCCTGGTGGTTGCCGGTGCTGCCGTGCTGCCTTGTGAAAGTGCGAGTTCTGCCTTCGCAATACCCGCTACGAGCACTGCGTTTGAATCCGTTCGGGAACGATCCGCTAGCCGATCGCCGGCACGCCGTACACGGCTTCGCTCTTGCTGGCCGAGCTCGCGGCATTGAGCCGTTGATACGACCGCCAGCGCGAAGGCGACATTTCCTTGAGCAGCAGGAACTGGCGGTTGAAATTCGAGAGGTTGTTGAAGCCCACCTGATAGCAGATGTCCGTGATATTCAGTTCACCTGACATCAGCAGCTGGCACGCCAGATTGATGCGCAGCTGGTTCACGTAGCGCACGAACGACACGCCCGTATGACGGCGGAAGTAGCGCGAGAACGCGCTCACGCTCTGCCCGGCCAGTTCCGCCAGCTCCGTTTCGCGCAGTTCCTGCGAGAGATTCTTGCCGATGAAGGCAAGCACGTGGTTGATCCGCGTGCCTGCATAGCGGGCGGGATCGGCGCGGTACGCCTCGCTCGCGAGCGCCGCAGGTTCGTCGCTTTGCACGAGCAGGTCGAGCAAGTCGATAAAGAGCGTGACACGGCGCATGCCTTGCGCGCCCAGCATCTCGCGCAGGATCGGCTCGGCCGCCGCGCCGGATTCCGGCGTGAACAGGAGCCCCCAGCGCGACGCGTCGAGCAGCGGCTCCACACGCCTGAATTCGGGAAACGCCTCGATCGCGCGTGCGATGAAATCCGCATCGAACTGGAGAACGAGGCAGCGCTCGTCCACCGGTTCGTCGTGCGGCACACTGCTCACCCAGTTGTGCGGCAGGTTCGGGCCGATCATCACGAGATTGCCGGGCGCGAAGCTGCCAATGAAATCGCCCACGAAATACTTGCCCGTGGTCGCGGTGATGAGGTGGATTTCGTACTCGGGATGGAAGTGCCAGCGCACCGTCCGATAGGGATAGCCGTGCGACCAGACCTTGAACGACTCGTCGCGCGGTACGGCGACCAGTTCGAGGTCAGGCTGGGAATGTGTGGCGCGTGGCGCACCTGCGCGCGCCGTGGCTGCCCCAAGGGTTTGCATCTCGACTCCTCCTGCACGGATCTTTTCTTGTTCTGCGACGGCTGCTCGCGCCTACGCTGCACCTGGCTCAACGGCCGCGCCGCCATGACTGAAAAGTACCAGGCGCGGCACGGATCCACCACTGAAAATCAGACCGCAGACTGATACTTTCTTGCATTCGGGTTAGTCCTGGGCCCATTCCTGCGTGCCAGAAGTCAACTTTTGTGCATAGCAACAGTTTTCGTGAGCGCGCCCCGAAACACCTGGATCGCCGGGAAAACGGCAAATGTTGCCGACGACCGCACAGCCACGCAGCCCAATAACGGTCAAAGCGGCCAAAGCCGGCCACCGACACGGCCAGCCGCGATGCGTATGCAGGGAAAGTCCCGATGCGAAAGCGTTCTATGACGTCGGAACCGGAAATTGACGGAAGCAACTTGATCGCTCGAGCGCGATGGCATGTTCGTTGCGCGGGCAACAGGTGCCAGGGAAAGCCCAACGGTAACGGCATGAAGGGCCTGGATGGCCCTTCATGTTTCGTTGCCGCGACTAACGTTTGAAAATGACCTTCGTCGTGGCAGGATCGATCGGCGACGAAGAATGCTGGTGGAAGATCTTCCACCCCTCGGCCGTTTGTTTGAGCGTTGCGGTGATACGATTGTCCATCGAGCGTAATTCCTCGCCGTCCACCGTCACCGCTTTGTACGTCACAAAGGCGTGCAGCACAGCAAGGTCCTGTGACAGGGCAGTCCGCGTTTCGCTGAATTCGACCACCACGCGCTCGGCGCCCAGCGATCCGAACCAGCCCTCCACCATGTTGCGCCAGGACGCAATGCCCTCGTACGTCCAGGCGCCCCACATGTCGAAAGCCAATATGTCCGGGGCGTATAGCGCGACGAATGCATCGACGTCTTTCGCATATACCGCGGCTTGATAGTCGTGCAAGACCTGCAGGATCGGATCGGCGGCTTTGTCCACTGTGTTGTCTCCCGAATCAGGTTGCGTTGGCGGATGAACGGCTGCTTATTAAAGCAACGTCTCTCGGCCCCTGTCCAGTGAAATTGCCCCGAAATGCCTTTCAGGTGAACGAAGGTTTAGCGGGCGCTCCTTCGAAACAATGCGTCGCTCGCGGCACGATCGCTATGCGCGGCAACCTTGCGCTGCGCACGCAGCAACAGATAGAAAGCGGCGCCGTGCGTAATCGCCAATAGCGGCACATAGATCACGGGAATCACGTACGTCGCCCCCAGTTCTCCCGCATGCACGGGAACGCCGGCCTGGATAGCGTGGTAGTAGGCGAGAACCAGGTCCACCGCGCCCACGAGATTGAACGCCACGACGAAGAACCAGAAAACCGGACGTTTTCTTGCCGTGAGCAGCGCCAGCATGGCCAGCACGCCGGTGGCGAGGTCGCCATAGGCCGTAGGCACGGCGAAACTTGCGGGCAAGTCTGGACTCACGACGCCGGGCAGCACAAAAACCAGCCCGAAGAAGCGGAAGCTATGCAGCGTGGTGATTGCGCGTTGCGCGTCGAAGGGGTCCATCGCCTTGAGCCTGGGCCAGATGTACACGGTGAAACAAAGAAGCCACGCGACATACCCGAGAACGAGATGCAAACGGAAGATCGATTCCGGCGACATGTTGCCTCCTGCAAGGTGTTTTCCAACGTGTGGATGGAATGAATAGCGTTCACCCGGCGCGACGCCGGAACAACTGGCGCAGCGACAACGCGTGCAGCAAGATCGAACTGGGCACGACGAACGCGGGCGTCAGCACATAGGGATAGGTGCCTGCGTTGAGGCTCGGCATATCCGGAGCAATCAACTGGAATCGGCCTGGCGCCGTGATCATCCCCAACGTCACCGCGACGGCGAAATCGGCGAGCCCGAAAACGTTCCAGGCGATGGCGGCCTTGCGCCCCTGCGCCGTGCCGCTCGCCACTGCAATGGCCGCGGGAACGGCGAACAGGCCGGTCAGCAAATCGCCCGTTCCCGCGGGCAACGCGTCGACGCCGGCCATCGCGCCGTGCAGCCACGCCGCGATCGCCCAGCTGCCGAACACGCGGTAGAACTGCAGCGCGATGAGCCAGGCGGCGGGCATCGCGTCGAGCACAAGCCCCACCCGCCGCGACAGCAGCAATAGCGGCGCGCCAGCGATCACCGGAAGGAAGATCGCCAACGGCAGCCACGGCAACGGCGGCGGTGAAGCACTCAGCCGAAATACGCCGTGGATCGCCGCGCTCCAGACGACTGCAAACCAAAGCGCATGCGTACCGAGCATTGCCAGCCAGGTCGCGCGGCGCTGACGAAGCGTCAGGTCCGTACGTTCGAGTCCGAGCCACAAGCCGACCGCCATGAACAGCTGCGCGACAAGCTGGTGCGCGGTGGTTTGAAAGCCGCTACCGGGGATCACGGGCAACCAGTAAAGCACCGCAATCCACAGGAGCGTGAACGGTGCGATCCAGCGCAGGCTGCGCCAGGCCGGGCGCGGTGGAGTCATGCCAACGGGAACGGCGGGTGTGCTCATCAACGGTTCTCCAGATGAAGAGGGAGCTTCACGTTAGGTGTACCATCGTTTCCCGCGAGCGACTATTCATCACAATGTTGATGCGCCATGAAGCAGAACTTCACAGTCAGGCAGGGTGCGCTCGATGGCGTGGAGGCGTTCCTGAGCGTTGCCCGGCATCGCAGCTTTCGCAAGGCGGCGGCCGACCTCGGGGTGACGCCTTCGGCCATCAGCCAGGCGGTGCGCGTACTCGAAGAACGCATTGGCGCGGCGCTTTTCGTGCGCACCACCCGCAGCGTCGGCCTGACGGAGGCCGGTGAACGGTTTCTTTCGCGCGCCAAGCCCGCCTTCGAAGAACTGGTCGCCGCAAGCGAAGTGGCGCGCGAACTCGGCCAGCGCCCCACGGGTTTATTGCGGCTTTCCGTGCCGCGCGCGGTCGTCCCGCTTCTGCTGGAACCCCTGCTCGCTTCGTTCTGCCAGGCTTATCCCGAGGTCGAGGTGGAAATCGCCGTGAGCAAGGAAGTGGTGGATCTCGCGGCGGAGGGCTTCGACGCCGGCATCCGGCTAGGCCAGCTCGTTGCCGCCGACATGGTGGCCGTGCCGCTCACACCGCCGTTTCGCCTCGTTGTGGTCGGCAGCCCTGCCTATTTTTCCGGAAGAAAAAAGCCTCGCCACACGGACGATCTGCGTCAGCACGCCTGCTTGCGCTGGCGCCGCTCCACCGGCGCGCTGGCCTCATGGTCATTCGACGACAACGGCCACTCCCTGGAGATCGCTGTCTCCGGACCGCTGATCGCCAGCGATTTTCCGACCATGATGGGCGCGGCGCTGGAAGGCATAGGCCTCGCCCAGCTACCCGAGCCGATGGTTTCCGATGCAGTGAAAGCGGGAAAACTCGTGCGCGTGCTCGACGCGTATGCACCCATGCTGCCCGGCGTGTTCCTCTGCTATCCCAGCCGCAGGCAGATCATGCCGAAGCTGCGCGCATTCATCGACCATGTGAAGAGCCGCAAGGCGGGCGCGGGTCAGACCCAGGGCCGTTGAACCCGCCCGCGGCGCTTCAACATCAAGCCATGTTCTCCCAGGCACCCGACCGGGCCGAGCGGAACACCGCGTCGATCACGCGCATGTTCGCGCGCGCGTCTTCCAGTGGAATGGCCTGGGGCGTTCCACTCAAAATCGCCTCGGCGAAAACCGCCGCTGCCACGCCGTATTGATCGCACACCGGAAGCTCCAGCCAGCGATCCGCCTCCCCTTGCTTGCTCACCAGCAGACGCGTGGGACGGTCATTCGGCGCATTGAACGGAATCTCGACTTCTATTCGCCCCGTAGTGCCATGAAACTGCATGCGCTGGTACGGATAAACCTGGGTGGAGTAAAAGAAACTCGCTTGCACGCCGTCGAAATCCATCAGCACGGAGCCAAGGCGGTCCACCTCGAACGACGGGTCGCGCTCCATGAGCGCGACCACGCGTTTGGGCTCACGCCCGAGAATGAGGCGCGACGTCGTGATGGGATAACAGCCGATATCCAGCAAGCCGCCGCCGCCCAGTTCGCTCTGGTTGCGAATGTCATGTGCGTTGGTGTTGTAGTAAGTAAAGCCGCCGGTCACCGCGCGTAATTCGCCAATTGCGCCTTCTTCGATCAACGCGCGCACCTTGAGCCACTGCGGATGCGTGCGCACCATGAAGGCTTCCTGGATATACCGGCCGCTCTTGTCGCGTGCGGCGATCAAACGTTCGGCTTGCTGCGCATCGAGTCCGATCGGCTTTTCGCATAACACGTGTTTGCCCGCCTCGACCGCCTTGATCGTCCACTCCACATGAAGGTGATTGGGCAACGGGATATACACCGCATCGATTTCAGGATCTGCCAGCAGCGCCTCGTAACTGTCGTATGCATGCGCGAGACCGTATTTCGCGGCGGCGGCCTGAGCCTTCTGAATTGAACGCGAAGCAATCGCTTTTACACGGCACTTCGGCGCGTGGTGGATGGGCACGACAACCTTGTCGTTGATCTTCGACGTACCCATGATGCCCCAGACGATTTCATCCTTTGCCATGACGTTCCCTTTGAATTTGATTGTGTGATGCCTGCAATGGACTGAATACAACTCACTATCAAGAAAACCGCAAACCCGAACTGCAGCGTGCTCGACTGCGTGAGTTTACACCCGCGATAACCCTCTCCATTGCGCTCGCAATCGGCGCGCGTAACAACTGACTACAACTGACGGCAAGTTGAAAGCGCAACGTCACGAGAGATTCGCCTTGCACCTCCACATTGCTCGGGCTGTGCACAGGTCCCTCGCAGTTCCCCACAACGCAATAGAAAAACGAGGTGAAATATGGAGAATACGACCCGGTGGTCGCGCTTAGGCGCAGTCGTTGGAGCGGGCGCCGTGGCGCTCGCAGGCATGCAATCAACGGCTTATGCAGGCGACATGAAGGACGTGAAGCACGTCCTCCTCATCAGTTTCGACGGCCTGCACGAACAGGACGTGGCGCGTTGCATCGGCAGCAATGCCTGCCCCAACCTCGCGCTGCTCGCGAAGTCGGGCGTGACGTACACGAATGCGCACACGCCGCATCTGTCCGACTCGTTCCCGGGTCTCACTGCGCTGGTGACGGGCGGCTCGCCGAAGAGCGCGGGCCTCTTCTATGACGTGTCATATGACCGTACGCTCTACGCCCCGCTCGACTCGCAATGCAAGGGCGCGCAAGGCTGGAATGTCGTGTTCGACGAAACGACCGGCATCGACGGGGAAAACGGCGGCGCGCTGGTCCACCTCGACGGCGGCGGCGCGTTCAATCCGCAAGCCATTCCGTACGCGAAGGTCAACGGTGTTTGCACGCCCGTGTACCCGCACAACTACATCAAGACGAACACGGTCTTCGAAGTCATCAAGCAGAATATCCACGGCTCGCGCACCGCGTGGGCCGACAAGCATGCGTGGGGCTACGACTGGGTGAACGGTCCTTCAGGCAAGGGCGTGGACGATCTGGCGCGCACCGAGATCAATTCGATCGACCCGAAGACGGGCACGAATTATCTGGATACCTACACACATACCGAAGTCTTCGACAACCTCCACGTGCAGGCGCTGATCAACGAAATCGACGGCCTCGATTCGACGGGCAAGACGAGCGCGCCGGTGCCCACGATGTTCGGCACGAACTTCCAGACGCTCAGCGTCGCGCAGAAGTCGACTGTCGCAAACCACGGCGGGTATCTCGACGCCGACTTCACGCCGGGCCCGCAGGTCGCGGCCGCCATCACGTATCTGGACAACTCGCTTGGCCGCGTCGTGCAGGAGTTGAAGCAGCGCAACCTCTACGCCACTACGCTCATCATCGTGACGGCCAAGCACGGCCAGTCGCCGACCGATCACTCGAAGCTCGTGAAGAACGGCGACACGCTCACGAAGCTGCTCGAGGCCAACAACTATCTGGACTCGACCGGCAACTTCGGCCAGAACAATACGAAGTCGGGCAACCTGAACGACGGCACGGGCCTTTCGGGCACCGGCATGGTGCAGACCGACGACGTGGGCCTGATCTGGCTGCGCGATCAGAGCCAGAAGGACGCCGTGGTGAAGACACTGCAGGCCAACCTGAGCTGTAACGCGCCGGGCATTTGCGCCGACGGCCCGCAAGCGTACATCCTCACGGGCGACCGCCTTGCCGACTGGTTCGGCAATCCGTCGAACGGCCGCACGCCGGACATCATCGTGCAGCCGAATCCGGGCGTGATCTACACGTCGAGCACGGCGAAGGATGAGGAGCACGGCGGCAACGCGCCCGACGACAGCCATCTGGGTCTCGTGGTGTCGTTCCCCGGCATTCATCACGCCGGTCGCACGGACGACCACTACGTCTTCACGACCCAGGTCGCGCCGACGATCCTGAGCGCGCTCGACGTGGACCCGCATCTGCTGCACGCGGTTCAACTCGAGGGCACGCGCCGCCTGCCGGGGCTGGGGCTTGACGAGAAGTAAGAAGAAGCAGTAAGGAGCGGCTGACTGCGGCGGTCATCGGGGCTTCGATGGCTGCCGCGTCAGCGGCCCGCTCAAACCGTTTGCAGCCCTTCGATATCGCAGATGCGGATCAGCTTGCCTTGCGCGTCGATGAGGCCACGCTTCTGGAAGCGCGACAAGATCCGGCTCACGGTTTCGAGCGTGATGCCGAGGTAGCTGCCCATGTCTTCGCGCGACATGCGCAGGCGGAACTCCGCCTGCGAATACCCGCGCTGCCAGTTGCGCGACGACACGTCGAGCAGGAAAGCGGCCACGCGTTCTTCGGCGGCGAGCGAACCCAGCACCATCATCTGCGAAGCTTCCTGATTGAACTGGTCGCCCATGAGCCGATGCAGCCGGTCCTGCATCGTGCCGCTTTCGCGGCACAAGGTCTTGAGCGCGGCGTAAGGAAGCGTGCAAATCGAACTGTCTTCGAGCGCGACCGCGCTGAAGGCATGCACGTCGGTGGCGATGCCGTCCAGACCCAGCGCGTCGCCCGCGAGACGCAGCCCCGTGATCTGCTCGCGACCGTCGCGGTTGACAATGAGCGTTTTGAGGGAGCCGGAACGCACGGCGTACAGGCTGTCGAAGCGATCGCCCGAGCGATAGAGCGCCTCGCCGCGGCGCACCTTGCGCGCCCCGCAGATCAGGGCCTCTAGCCTCGGCAGGTCTTCGGCCGGCAGGCCTTGCGGCATGCAAAGATGGCGCATGGCGCACCCCGAGCAGCGCGCACTGGGCTGCGTTCCAGCTTGAGGAGCACGACTGCTTTGGCGCACGACGATAGCGGATCCTGCGGCGGGTGACAGCATCGAACCACTCCTTCTTTAACATTTTTTAAGAGTTCGACGCATTGTCACACCATGCATGTGCGTCAATGTGGTGGCAAAATGCCGCGCACCAGAACCGCGGGCCTTTGAGCCTTGTCAGGCAACGGTTTCACGCGATATTGAGCAAGCGCAAGCGACCGAAAAGCAACACCTGCGGAAGTCCGAATCACGTCCGGAAAATCGACACCGCCTGCGAAAGCCGGTGGGCTTGCCCCGAGAGCGAATCGGCGGCGGCAGCGGCTTCTTCCACGAGCGCGGCGTTCTGCTGCGTCACCTCGTCCATCTGCGTCACGGCGCGGCTGATCTGCTCGATGCCAAGGCGCTGCTCGGACGAGGCCTCGGAAATGCCCGCGATGATCCCGGTGACGTTCTCCACCGAGCGCACGATGCTGTCCATCGTCGCGCCAGCCGCGCGCACGCGCTCCGCCCCTTCGCGAACCTGCCCGACCGATGCGTCGATCAACACCTTGATTTCGCGCGCCGCGCTCGCGCTGCGCTGCGCGAGCGATCGTACTTCGGAGGCGACCACGGCGAAGCCGCGTCCCTCCTCGCCGGCGCGCGCCGCTTCCACGGCGGCGTTGAGCGCGAGGATGTTCGTCTGGAACGCAATGCCCTCGATCACGCCCGTGATCTCGACCATCTTCTCCGAAGAGGTCTGAATGGCCGACATCGTATTCACCACCGCCGCCACCGCTGCGCCACCATCGGCCGCCGCCGTGCTGGCCGTGGAAACGAGCTGCCGAGCCTGGTTGGCGTTGGCCTCGTTGTTCTGCACCGTCGAGGTGAGCTGTTCCATGCTGGCCGCGGTTTGCTGCAGCGAGGCAGCCTGCTCTTCGGTGCGCGAAGAGAGGTCCGTATTGCCCGCGGCAATCTCGCCCGCGCCCGTGGTCACGGACTCCGCGCCCGCGCGGATCTCGCTGATCATCGTAACGAGGCTCGTTTGCATGCGCGCAATCGACGCCAGCAGGCTGCGTTCGTCGCCGGGCCGCAACGCGACGTTGCCGGTCAGATCACCCGTGGCGATACGGTGCGTGACGGCCACTGCGTAGTGCGGCTCGCCCCCGAGCGTGCCGACGAGATTGCGGATGATCTGCCACGACAGCACGCCGATACCCGCCACGGCCGCGATGATGAGCGCAAGCAACACACGCCCGGTGCGCCAGAACGTGGCGTCGATATCGTCGAGAAAGAAGCCTGTGCCGATCCACCAGCCCCACGGCGCAAACTCGACGATGCCGTTCATCTTCGCCGTGAGCTGGCCCGTGGTGGGATGTTTGGCCATCGTCATCATGACGGGAATGTGCTCGCGCGCGAGCATTTCGCGGTAGAGATCCGTGTCGGGGCGGCCGTCCGGCGCCTTGCCCACGTTGACCTTGCCGATCGAAGCCAGATTGCGGTGAACCAGCGTGGTGCCGTCGGGCAGACGCGCCCAGAAGTAGCTTCGGTCGGAATAGTTGAGCTGGTTGAGCGCTTGCCGCGTGGCCGCCTGCGCCTCTTCGCGGGTCAGTTTCCCGGCGACTTCCTGGTCGTGATAGAAGGTGGCGAGATGCTCCGCCATTTGCAGCAGATTCGTGATCTTGCCGCGCGTTTCGTCGAGCATTTCCCGCTTGAGGCTGACGAGCCCATAGCCGCCAATGGCGATCAAACCGATCAGCGCCGTGATGACCAGAAGAAGGAGTCGTGTGGAAATTCGCATGAAACGTTCGTACGCCTTATCAGTTTTATGTGCTGCGCGCGTCGTCGCTCGCGGCCAGCCCTGTCCCCGGGGCTAACCTGAACGTGCCTTGACGTGTCGCCGATGCTCGCTGGCGCGATGCGAGCGCCAGCCTGTCTCTCCTCCCACCGATAACGGCGCATTGCGCCCCGTCTTGAGGGATGGAGCGCAATTTTTGTGTGACAAGCTTGCGCTGTCAAGCCTTGTTGCCTGACAAATTTCGCGAATCCAACAATTTGCTTTCACTTGACGCCGACGGGCTTGCACATCGTGCAGTTTTCAGGCAAACACAATGCCCGCCGAGCTTTGCGGCACGCCCTCGCTTGCGTGGCACTCAAAGGGCCACAAGAAAATTCACATGTATTCAGCGGATTTCCTCTACGGGAATACGCGATGCTCACTTGTGAACACAACGGGCTCCGCCTGTGTTCGCACCGTGCACCGACGATGCGAATGGAGGCGCGGCTAACGAAGCGGACGACTACGGTGGAGGCAGCATGCAAGACAACGGCGCACCCGCGCTCAAGGTCGAGGAAGCGCTGATCACCGAGGCGCTGGTGAACCGCCCGAACCGCCTGCCCGATTTCCAGGGCGAGAGCCGCGCACTGGCTGCGCTCGCGCAGGAAATGGCGAGCAATCCATCAGGTGTACTGCAGATGCTTGCGGGACTCGCCCTCGCGCTTTGCCGCGCCGGGTCGGCTGGCGTGAGCGTGCCCGAGCGCGACGGCGCCACGGCGCGGTTTCGCTGGCGCGCGCTGGCCGGCGAGCTGGCTGCGGACATGGACCGGATGCTCCCCGGCGACGACTGCCCCTGCGGCGTGACGCAGGGGCGCAACACCATGCTCCTGTTCGACCAGCCCGCGCGCTGCTTTGCCTCCTACCGCGCGATCGATCCGCCCATACGCGAAGCGCTGCACGTGCCGTGGCGCGTCAACGGCGCGGTGGTCGGCACGGTCTGGGCCGTGACACACAGTCAGGACAGACATTTCGACGCCGAGGACGCGCGCCTTCTGCAAAGCCTCGCCTCCTGCGCGAGCGCCGCGCACCAGTTGACCTGCGCGCTGACCGACGCGCAGGACGCGGGCCACAATCTCGCGCAGCAGGTCGCCGAACGTACGCGCACGCTGCAGAACATCAACACGAAGCTCCACCACGAAGCCGCGCAGCGCAAGCAGGTCGAAGACGCGCTGCGCGAGAGCGAAACACGCCTGCAGGCCGCCATTTCCATCGAAACCGTGGGGGTGCTGTTCTTCGACCTCGACGGCACCATGGCCGACGCCAACGGCGCATTCGAGCAGATGAGCGGCTACAGCCGCGAGGACCTGCGCGCCGCGACGCACTGGGACCGGCTCGTGCCGCTCGAATTTCTCGGTGTGACGACGCGTGCGATCACCGACCTCGCCACCAAGGGACGCACACAGCCCTACGAGCGGCAGTTGATCCGCAAGGACGGCACGCGCTGGTGGGGCCTTTTCGCGCCCACCCGGCTTTCGGGCACGGGCATGGCCTCGAAGTGCGCCGAATTCGCGCTGGACATTACGGAACGCAAGCGCGTGGAAACCGAATGCGTGGACAGCGAGGAGCGCTTTCGCGCATTGGTGGAAGGCTTTGCGCAGGCCGTTTGGGAAGCCGATGCGCACGGCCAGGCCGCTTCGGTTTCGCCGGGCTGGTCGGACTATACCGGCCAGTCCGGCAAAGAATGGCTCGGCGAAGGCTGGGCGAACGCCGTACATCCCGACGACCGCGCCTACGCGCTGCGTCAATGGAAGGCCGCGATTGCGGCGCAACGCGTGGTGAACGCCGAATTCCGCCTGCACGTCGCCACGGGCGGCTGGAGATGGACGAACGTGCGCGCCGCGCCCATCTGGAATGCGGACGGCACCGTGCGCAAGTGGGTGGGGATGAATATCGACGTGGACGATCGCCGCGTCGCCCAGGAAGCGCTGCGGGAAAGCGAGGCGCACTTTCGCGCGCTAGCGGATGCGTCACCCGCGTTGATCTGGCAAATCGACCCGCAAGGCAACACGGTTTATGTGAACCAGCGCTATCTCGTGGCGATCGGCCTCACGCCTCTCCAGTTGCTTGAAACCGGCTGGCACACCACCATCCATCCGCGCGACCTGCCCGGCTTCCTGACGCGTGTACAGACCGCGCAGCATGATCATCGCGCGTTCCAGAGCCGCTTGCGCGTGAAGCTCAAGGACGCTGGCTGGCACTGGTTCGAAACCTGCTGTGCGCCATGGTTTTCCGCGAGCGGCGAGTTTCGCGGTCACGTCTGTGTCTCCATCGACGTGACCGAAGCGGTGAACGCCGAAGACGCGCTCAAGGAAGCCGACCGCCACAAGGACGAATTCCTCGCGACACTCGCGCACGAGCTGCGCAATCCGCTCGCGCCCATTGCCAATGCGCTGCATCTTGTCCGGGGCAACCGGTTTCCGGCGGAGTCCGCCCCGGTACTCGACATGCTCGATCGACAGGTGCATCACATGGTGCGGCTGATCGACGATCTGATGGAAGTATCGCGCATCACGCGCGGCAAGATCGGCCTCGTGAAGGCGCCGGTCGCGCTCGCGGAAATCATCGACAACGCCATTGAAACAAGCCGTCCCGCCATCGATCAGGCACGCCACGCACTGAGCGTCACGCTGCCCGACACGCCGCTCGTTCTCGACGCTGATCGCGTGCGTCTCACGCAGGTCTTCGCGAACATGCTCAACAACGCGGCGCGCTACACGGACACGGGCGGCCAGATCCGGCTCTTCGCTGCGCGCGAAGGCGACAACGCAGTCGTCAAGCTAAGCGATACGGGCATTGGCATGTCTGCTGGACAGATTGATCAGGTATTCGAAATGTTTGCACAGGGCAGCCGCCCGGCCGAGCGCAACCAGGGCGGGCTGGGCATTGGTCTCACCATGGTGCGGCATCTGGTGCGCATGCACGGCGGCACGGTCGAGGCTGCGAGCGCGGGCCCCGGCAAAGGCAGCACTTTCACAGTGCGCCTGCCGCTCTCGCAGCAAACGAGCGCCGAGGCACGCGAGGCCCCCGCAGCCGCGGCGCGCGCCGCGAAGCCGCTCGCGGGCAAGCGCATTCTCGTGGTCGACGACAATCGCGACGCCGCCGATTCGCTCGCCATGGTGATTTCGGGCGAAGGCGCGCAGGTGCGCGTGGTGTACGACGGCGCCGCTGCACTTGGCGCGCTGGAGCAGTCGGTGCCGCATGCAATCGTGCTCGACATCGGCATGCCTGGCATGGACGGCTATGAAATCGCGCGGCAGATTCGTCAAAGCCCGCGCTATGCGGGCCTGCAGATCATCGCGCTAACGGGTTGGGGCCAGCACGCCGACCGGCTACGCTCGCGCATGAGCGGCATCGACTCGCATCTCACGAAGCCTGTCGATTTCCACACGCTGATCGAGCTGCTGGTGGCGCGCTGAAGACCGCCGAGGTCCTCTCCTGAATGTTTCCGGCTGTTCCGTAGCTGACGAGAGAGACCGTCTGATTCAACGATGGGCATAACCTTCAGTGCCATCCAATTCAACGTCGTGCAACCGTCGACATGGCGCAAGGTCAGGCGTCAGTACGCGTGTTACGTATACCGGCCTTGTGCCACACGGACGACGGACATGCCATGCCCATGCCTTTCCCACAATGGAACACACTCGATGTACCGCTCGAGAACGGATGGCAATGCACGCTTGTACCAGGCGGCCAGTACCGCGAAGCGGTCTGGAGTCAACAAGGGACCACTATCAAGCCCTACCCGCTCAGAAAGCCGCGATGGGGATGGCCCGATGGCAGGGACGGAACCCTCTCGTCCCGACAGTCCTCGATGCGCACGCCCCGGGTCTGGCGCGACGACGC